>JAPYNU010000001.1 GCA_028283245.1 Candidatus Aldehydirespirator catecholifindens
CCCATCACACAAACTCTAAAGATCAAACTAGATCATTTCATGTTAATTATTGTTTTTTGAATTGTTGTGATATACACTCAAATCATAGATCTCAATACTGTCTCTCAGATTGTGACGGTCGTGCTAGCCGTGCTCACCGTCATCTGGCACCAGCAACGCACCACCGACAAACTCCGCGACCGCCTGTCTGATATGAAAGAACGACTGGCTCGCATTGAGGGCTACCTCCGCATCAGAATGCCAACTGATGCAGAGCCGGAAGCCTCCACCACAGACCCTCCGCCACGTCACTAGCATTACCACAGACCACTAAACCCAGCGCTCGGATCGCTAACCACCATGAACACTCCCGCTCATGCCATTGCGTGTTGATGTAGCGCCTGCCCTCTACGACTGGGCGGTTCAAAGGTCGCGTGTAGATACCGGCAAACTGTTTCAAGACTTTCCCAAGCTTGCAGAGTGGCAGTCTGGCGAAGCATCGCCAACCCTTAAGCAACTTGAGGACTTCGCAAAAGCGACTAGATCACCGTTCGGCTACTTTTTCTTGCCCAAGCCGCCCGAGGAACGGCTTCCCGTTGCCGACTTCCGAACGATAGAGGGCACCTCACAGACACATCCGAGCGCCGATCTGCTCGACACGATCTACACCATGCAACGGCGGCAGGCGTGGCTGCGGGAGACTCGTATAGCCGAGGAGGCAGAGCCTCTGGTGTTCGTTGGGAGCGCCAGTCTGGCCGACACCCCCGACGCAGCAGGCCGCGAGATGCGTCGTGCGCTCGGCTTTAGTGGCGGCTGGGCGTCCAGTGTGCGTACCTGGCAGGAGGCTGTGAGCGAGTTGCGTCGCGCCGTCGAAAGGCTGGGCGTGATTGCGGTGATCAACGGTGTCGTCGGCAATAATACTCGCCGCCAACTGGATGTGGAGGAGTTCCGCGGCTTTGCTCTCGCTGATGCTTACGCTCCGCTGATATTCGTGAACGGTGCCGATGCCAAGTCGGCTCAAATGTTCACGCTCGCCCATGAGCTGGCTCACATATGGCTCGGCCAAGAAGGATTATCCGGCTTCAAGTTCCTGCTGCCTGAAGGCCTGGATGTGGAGCAATGGTGCAACCGAGCCGCCGCAGAGTTTCTTGTGCCAGCACAGGAGTTCAGAACACGCTGGGAGAAAGCGAAACGAGCAGGTAGTCCCTACGAGATGCTTGCCCGTGCCTTCAAGGTGAGTCCTGTGGTCGCTGCACGTCGTGCCCTTGATCTTGAACTCGTGGGCCGCAGCGAATTCTTCGACTTCTACGAGTACTACAACGCCCAAGCCCACCGAACTGGCGCTTCATCGGGTGGAGGCGACTTCTACAACAATCAGAATACTCGTGTCGGAGAGTTGTTCACCAAGCATGTGCTGCAAGCCGCGCTGGAAGGCAAAATCGGTTTCAAAGAGGCCTACGACCTCACAGGACTACAAGGCGGAACATTCCAGAAGTATGCACAGCGGATCGGCATTGATCTCCCATGACCTCCAAAGGGTTCTACCTTTTGGACTCTGATGTCTTCATCACAGCCAAAAACCTCTACTACTCATTCAAGATCTGTCCAGGTTTCTGGAAGTGCATGCTCCATCACCACCAACAAGACACCGTTTTCAGTATTGATCGGGTCCGCTCCGAATTGCTCGCTGGTGCCCCAACGGATGATCTCGTTAGCTGGGTAAGCAGCAGTGTCCCTGACACTTTCTTTTTAAAGGTTGACACGGAGGCAGTGGTGAGTACCTACACCGAGATCATGCTGTGGGTTCAACGACACCCGAACTACTTTGATGCTGCCAAGGCAAAGTTCGCAACGGGCGCAGACGGCTGGCTCGTCGCCTACGCAAAAGTCCACGACGCAACAGTCGTCACAAACGAAAAACCCGCCCCCGACTCCAAAAAAGAAGTGAAACTCCCTGATGTGTGCAACCAGTTCAATGTGCCACAAGCAAGCATCTTCTCCACGCTCCAGTTGCTAGCCGCCCGATTCAGCTGGACTCCTTCATTGCAGCCCAAAGCTACGCGTCATTTGATCTGAGCTATACGTTCGTAACCAATGGCACAACCGTCACACATAGCGGCATCAAGGTTCAAGCTCTTCAAATCAGCCATATCACCCCTCGGGTCGGCCATATCGCCTTTGAGTTTGCCCTTAAGTTCTGCAAGATTACTCTTGGTGGCCATCTGGTCCCAGCCGCTGGGAGGCAGCTGGTTCACGAGCAGTCCTGCGGCTTCTTCGCCGACTAATTTTGTCATCCTCTGATGAGGATTGGCTGACGGCATCAAGAATTGGATCCGACTCTACGCTCGGCAGTGAGATTGACCTGATCTGCGAGACCTCCGACGGGCGTTTTGTAGGCGTTGAGGTCAAGGCCACAGCCACCACCAAGCCTGATCACGCCCGCCACCTAGCCTCGTTGCGTGACAATCTCGGTGACCGCTTCACGGCTGGGGTGGTGCTCTATTCAGGCAACCTCGCCCTGCCTCTCAGCGAGCGGATCATGGCTCTACCACTATCCACCCTATGGGAATCCTAAATGCCGAATTGGCACTCTTGAGGTTAATGAATACGGATCGGCTAAAATTCACTGGTGCATGTTCTCAGACTTAATCGGCAACAGCAGTTGATCGAAAATAGAGACGAGATACAAGATTTGCTAAACTTATGATCGCTTATTCGCAGATCGGGAGTGCAACTCTGTACTTAGGTGATTGCGTTGAAGTCATGTCTGCTTTGCCATCTGAAAGTGTTGATATGATTTTTGCTGATCCACCATATAATCTGTCAAATAATGGTACTACCGTTCAGGCTGGCAGGCGCGTCAGCGTAAATAAGGGATACTGGGACAGAAGTAGAGGAATCGAAGAAGACTTTCGGTTTCACAACTCGTGGATTGCAGCCTGTCATAGGCTTCTGAAATCTAACGGCACTATCTGGATTTCAGGCACTTATCACAGCATCTACGCATGTGGTCATGCTCTCCAAATACAGGGATGGAGAATTCTCAATGATATTGCTTGGTACAAGCCAAATGCTGCTCCTAATCTTGGCTGTCGAATGTTTACTGCTAGTCATGAGACTATTCTATGGGCTAGTAAAGGCAAGCAGGCAAAGCATGTGTTCAACTATGCTGATATGCGAGAAGGAGACTTCCCTCGAGACTTTATGAAGCGCCCCGGCAAGCAGATGAGAAGTGTATGGGCTATAAGCACTCCGACTAAGCTCGAAAAACGTTTTGGTAAGCATCCCACTCAGAAGCCAGAACTTCTGTTAAGTAGGATCATAAGAGCTAGCACTCTTCCGGGGCAGACAGTATTGG
>JAPYNU010000010.1 GCA_028283245.1 Candidatus Aldehydirespirator catecholifindens
CCACCCACCCGAACACAGCTCACCGCTCCAAAACCGCCTGCCTGTAACGGGATGCGAATAGCTGGTTGTGGTGGTTGTTAGGTGATTTGCTTGTGCTGGGCAATGGTAGTGACGAGATGCCGGATGTGGTCTTCAAATTCGGTGATCGGCCTCAGAGAACCAGTCTGCTTGGTCAGCTTGTGCGACACTGAGCCGCCCTTCTCCATTGAGACGAGCCGACCAGCCTCGCCGGTAGCCACGGCGGCCTTCGACCAAGCATCGAACCAGATCTCATTCGGGCCGATACCAATGCATAGCAAGGCTTCATACTCGCGGTGGTAGCGGATGTGGTTGAATTGGAACGATCCACTTACGTCTTCGGTAGCGGTCTTCAACTCAAAGGTCACATTTTCTATACGTATGTCCCAGGGTGACTGGCGCTGGCGGCCTTTGCCGCTAGGTCGTTCGGGAAAGTTGCACTCGAAGCCGATTTCTTCGCATAGGTGTTCCACGAAGTCTTGACCTGTATCACCAACCTTAGTGTTTGATAATCGTTTGATCCTCTCGAACATTGAATCGACCCACTTGTCGGCATCCGAGTAGGACTCAAGCACTTTCAGCAAGATCGCCTTAGCGTCAGGCTGCATCGGTAAGGCCCGCGTCGGTGAGTGCTCGGCGGATGTGGTACATGCTGATGTGGCGAGCGTTGTGAGCCGCCAAGTTGCTGTATTCGCGCCAGTTTGTGCTTTGCAGCAGGTCGGTCACTCGGTCGTGCGCCTTGTGGATGACAATGCCGTAACCGCAGACGTAGCGCACCTCCGAGAAGCACCGCACAAGTCGGGGAGGATCGGCGAAGAAGGTGCGCTGGAGGAACCAGTCGGCTTCAGCCATGCGCTCCTGCCCACAGAGTCGCTCCTTGCGTTGGTCAACGGTGAATAGGTCAATCCATTCGTCACAGGTTGCGGTTTGGCGATGATTGTTTACACCACGCTGCCAGACCTGCCAGAGAGCGTTGATCTTCGCGGGGCGCCCCTCTAGATAAGTGAAACTGTCCGGTGGCAATGGCTCGGAATGAACAAGCCGTAATCCGTTAACGCGATGCTTGGGGCTGCCTTTGCCGTCTGACTGGAAAGCCATTGGTAGGATCATTCCCACGTAATCGGCAAATGCAGCTGCTCGGTTGAGAAAGGCGAGAGCGAGCCATGCCCGATATCCGAACGGCGGATTGCCGACCACCGCAAAGCGTTGATGATCTGAGGGTGGTTGCCATGTGAGGAAGTCGGCGCGTTGCAAGTCTGACCGGAGCGGAAGGATGTCAAGCCCGATGCGCTGGTCTGGTGGCAACAGATCGTAGAACGCACCAGCTCCCGCTCCAGGTTCCACAAACCGGTACTCGTCAACGGGTGCGTGATCGTCTCTCATTCGCTTGATTAGGTCGTCGTAACACGCAGCAGCGATCTCGGGACGCGTGAAGAATTGATCTAACCCAACATGGCACGGGTTGACCCAGTTCGGGATGTCCGCTCCTGTGGCCCATGACCGGTTGCGGTCTGTGATGGCTTCAGCCTCTGTTAGGTCTGAGTATGTTTTGCAATCTTCGGTGTAGATCATTGCATTCTTTGTCGCTTCGTAATTACCGAGCCCATACAGGATCATGCCTCAATGCTGTCTACCATCGCAGCTGCGGCCGTGTCTGCATATTAATCCTTATATCAATCCGTGCCGCGCACCTAGGCACGCGTGAACTCCTCATTGAACATAGCCTCACAGTAGCGAGGGGTAGTGACAT
Source organism: Candidatus Aldehydirespirator catecholifindens (assembly GCA_028283245.1). Taxonomy (GTDB): domain Bacteria; phylum Actinomycetota; class Acidimicrobiia; order Acidimicrobiales; family Aldehydirespiratoraceae; genus Aldehydirespirator; species Aldehydirespirator catecholifindens. The sequence continues at coordinate 1,769 of JAPYNU010000010.1, forward strand.
GAAACTGCTGCATAGCCGCTTGCTTGTCGCTCACGGGCAAGGCCCTCAAATATTTTTGTGGGCTAGTTTTGACTCGGCTGTTGCTAGCGAATATTGTATACAGTGCGGGTGCCGGGGATTCCGACCTCTCCCCGGCACCCCTTTCCTTCTAGGTTCAGGTCACAGCCCGAAAGGGCACCGAACAACACCAACAGGAGCAGTCCGATGCCAGACCTTATGGCACCCAGCGAATTCCGATTGGCCCTTGAGCAAGCATTCTCGGGCACTATGGCCAAGGATGCATCCTTCAGCCGTGCCTGGGCTACCGGCAAGCTCAACAAGCAGCATTTCGTGCATTGGGCTACCAACCATTACCACTACATCGGCCCGTTCGGCGATTATCTGGGTCTGATTTACGCCAACACACCCGACCACGCTCGTGATGCCAAAGACTTCCTGCTGCAGAACATGTATGAAGAAGAACTCAGCGACGACCGCCACACCGATCTGCTGATCCGATTCGCTGAAGCCTGCGGCGGCACTCGCGCCTACGTACAAGATCGCAGCAACGCCATGCCGTTCACTAAGGGCTTGCAAGGCTGGATGTACTGCGTGTCGGGTCGTGAGCATTTCGTGGTGGCTTCGGCTGCTCTAATCGTTGGCCTTGAGTCGCAGGTGCCGTCGATTTACCGCACTCAGTATCCGACGCTGATCAATAAATACGGGTTCTCTGAGTGGGAGGCCGAGTTTTTTGATTTGCACATCACCTCCGATGAGATCCACGGTGAGCGGGGCTATCAGATCGTGCTCAAATATGCCGACACGCCCCAACTTCAACAGCGCTGCTTGCAGTTCGTGCGCGAAGCCGCTGACATGCGCTTCGCCTACACCAAAGCGCTGTATGAAACCTACGTGCTGCCCGATCTTGGTGCCTGGGTCGAAACCGAAGACCGCCAGCCTGCACTTGTCGCCTAATCATTTGTCGCCTAATCATCTTTCTGCCTGCCGAGAGCCTTCAGTGGCAAACACGGCGACCCCGTTGAGACGGCTAAATCCGTAAGCCGATCTCTTCGGCTAGTCCCAGTTGATATGCCGCGAATTTATTTCAAAACAGCAGAGCGCTGTGTTGAGTTCGCTGAAGGCCAAGAGGTCAACGTTTTACGTATGGCCATCCGCGAGGATGTTGACGTGCCCTGGCAGTGCGCCAGCGGCAACTGCGGCACCGACCGGCTGGTGGTGGAGGAGGGCGTTGAGAATCTTGATCCGCCGCGCCGTCGTGAACGCGCCCGGCTCGGTGATCTGGTGGATCAGGGCTATCGACTCGCCTGCCAGACCTACACCCGTGGTGACGTGACCTTTAGCTGGAATCCTGATCAGGTCGGACTCGACGCAAGCGACAGTGACCGCAGGGGTGTCAGTGACGGAAGCGATGGCAGGGACGACAGAGGCGACAGTGACGGAAGTGACGACGGTGATGCTGCTAGAGCGCCGCGATCCGGCTGGGCAGGCAGTGGCTGAACTCTGCGGGGGCTCGCCACCGAGAGGATGGTTCGAGCTTGATGCCACAGCCGAGAGCCTCGCTGCTGCGGGCAAGCTCGTCGTGAGTTTGCATCGACACGAGATCCTGTTGCTGTGGAACGACGGTGAGCCAGTGGCGCTATCCAATGTATGCATTCATCGGGGCCGCAAGCTCAACGAAGGGGTGATGCTCGGCAACCGGCTGGTATGTCCAGGACATCAATGGGCTTATGAGGTCACCACCGGCTACTGCGGAGCCCGCGAGCGCTACCAACCTCGCTACTCGCTGGAACTGCTTGACGGCAAGATCCTTGTGGAGCTACCAGCCAAGCGAGGCGCAGAAACATGACGGCGTTCAACACAACAAACTCAAAGCGTTAACAGCGTTAGCCGTCGGCAGCACTGGAGCAGGCAGCAGTCGCGCAGCAGTATTGAAGTCGCACGGTCATTAGTATCTGTGGCCTGCGTCAGTATCTCTGACCTACGCCACCTGCACGGGGGGTTTCGCCTTGCAAGACCGCACCGCCAACATCGTTCTGAGAGTGCTGACAGTGGTAACGCTGGTCGCTATGGCTTTAGCGGTGCTGCTCCACGAACGACTGGTCTTTGGCTATGAGGTTCCTGTGGCAGTGCTAACGCTTGACGGCCAACCTTCGCCTACCTCGATTCGAATACTTGACACTGCGCTGCTAATGCTGCGTGCCTCGCTGGGCATGATGATCTTTGTTCATGGCTACAACAAGATTTTTCGCGGCGGACGCATAGCTGGCACCGGCAAATGGTTCCACGCAATAGGGATGCGGCCCGGCGAACTTCACGCCGCCATAGCCGCCATCACCGAAATGGCCCTTGGTGTGCTGCTAGTGCTGGGTTTCTTGACCTCTATAGCAGCGGCCGGGTTGATAGCAGTCATGCTGGTCGCCTACTGGACAGCTCATCGAGGCAAAGGCTTCATGATCACCGGCGAAGGCTGGGAGTATGTGGCACTAATAGCGGTCATGAGCCTGGTGTGCGCCATGCTCGGCCCTGGTGGGCTGTCGCTTGACGCTGAATTTGACATAGCTCAACGGCTTGACGGAGGCACCGGGCTCGGGGTTGCTCTGCTGCTAGGTCTAGGCGCTGGAGCAGCCCAGCTACTGTTGTTTTATCGACCGCCTGCTAACACCAGCAGCAGCGACACCGACAACGGCTAGATCATCAGGCAGCGCTACGCCTGAACGCGCCGAGCGAAGGGTGCGCGAGGCCTGCGAGAGGGTTGCGCTTTTTGTCCAGCTTCGGCTGTTGTTGCCATGGGTCGCAGACGCTGCTTCTAGTGCATCGCCGCGAAGGTGCGCTTGTTAGCCAGCTTCGGCTATTAACTGGTTTCGGCTGTTGTTGCCATAGGTGTGTAGGCGACTTGGCAAAAGCCGTGGCTGCAATAACCGGCAGGGTTGCGGGCCAGATACTGCTGGTGATACTCCTCGGCGTAATAGAACGGTCCCGCATCAACGATTTCGGTAGTGATCTCGGCGAACCTTTGAGCATTCAACGCCTGCTGATAGCGATCCCGTGACGTTTCTGCAAGCTCCCGTTGAGCATCAGAGAAGACGTAGATCCCGCTGCGATATTGCGTGCCTACGTCGTTACCTTGACGCATCCCCTGCGTTGGGTCATGCATCTCCCAAAATACTTTCAACAACTGCTCATAAGGCGCAGCCTTTGGGTCGTAGACAACTAGCACTACTTCGTTATGGCCGGTGCGACCGCTGCAAACTTCGGCGTAGGTGGGATTTGGCGTGGTGCCACCGCAGTAGCCAACGGCTGTGGTATGAACACCAGACATCTGCCAAAAGAACTTTTCGGCACCCCAGAAGCAGCCCATCCCAAAAATAGCCTGTTCGCAGTCCGGCGGAAAGGGTGGCTTCAGCGAAGTGCCCAGCACCACATGGCCGTAGTCCTGCACCGGCATTGCCTCGCTTCGGCCGGGCAGCGCCTCAGCCGCGTCGGGCATATGTGTCTTGTTGCGTCTCAACAGCATGGCCTGACCCTACCTGAGCAGGCCGTGCAATGCAGGCCTTGTAATGCAAGCCTCGTAATGCAACGCGGGCTGCTCAGCGGCTCGGGTAGGCATGGCGGGCGCTGAGATTGCTACGGTTGCGGCCATGGCTGATGGCTCAATCGAAATCTACGAAACCGAAAACCGCACCTTCGCACCATCCCCAGACTTCGCAGCAGCCGCACAGGTAAGCGACACGGCGATGTATCAAGAAGCTGCCAACGACTTTGAGGCGTTCTGGGCTCGCCAAGCCCGTGATCTGCTGCATTGGCACAGCGACTTCCACACCACCCTCGAATGGGAGCTGCCTTTCGCCAAATGGTTCGTCGGCGGCGAGCTCAACGTTTCATACAACTGCCTTGATCGTCATGTGGCTGCTGGCAGAGGCGACAAGACAGCCTTTCATTGGGAGGGCGAACCCGGCGACACCCGCACTATCAGCTATTCGGAGTTGCTTGACGATGTGCAGCGCTTCGCCAACGTTTTGCTGAGCTTAGGTTTGCGCAAAGACGACCGGATCGCCATCTACATGCCGATGATCCCAGAGCTGGCTGTAGCCATGCTGGCTTGCACGCGTATCGGCGTGGCTCACTCGGTGATCTTCGGCGGTTTCTCGCCTGATGCCATCACCGACCGCTGCACCGACGCCGAGGCTCGGCTGATCGTCACCGCCGATGCGGGCTTTCGTCGGGGGGAAGCCTCACCGCTGAAACCCAACGTTGATCAGGCTCTTGCGGCTGGCGCACCCACCGTGGAGCATGTGGTGGTGGTTGACCGTTGTGGCACCGACCCGTCGATGACCGAGGGGCGCGACCTGTGGTGGCACGATCTAATGGCCGAAGCCGCCCCTGACTGCCCGGCCGAGCCGATGGACTCCGAGCAGTTGCTGTATCTGCTTTACACGTCGGGCACTACCGCCAAACCCAAAGGCATCATGCACACCACCGGCGGTTATCTCACTCAGGTGGCCTTCACTCACCGTTACGTTTTTGATTTGCGTGCCGACAGCGACGTGTTCTGGTGCGCTGCTGACATCGGTTGGGTCACCGGTCATAGCTACATCGTTTATGGGCCGCTCGCCAACGGTGCCACGTCGGTTATGTATGAGGGCACCCCCGACACGCCGCTGCCGCAGCATCGCAACGGCGAACGCAGCGGCTGGCCTAAGGATCGCCTTTGGGACATCGTTGAGCGTTACGGAGTGACCCAGCTTTATACCGCACCCACAGCGATCCGCACGTTTATGAAATGGGGAGAGCAATGGCCGCAGGGTCGTGACCTTTCGAGCTTGCGGGTGTTGGGCACGGTGGGCGAGCCGATTAACCCCGAGGCGTGGATCTGGTATCACCGTCACATTGGCGGCGAGCGCTGCCCAATCGTTGACACTTGGTGGCAGACCGAGACGGGCGGCCACATGATCACACCGCTGCCGGGGGTTACCACCACCAAACCCGGTTCGGCGACTGTGCCTCTGCCCGGGATTTTTGCTGAGGTGGTGGACGACTCTGGTGCGGTTGTCGAAGAGGGCGGTGGTTATCTCACCCTTACTCGGCCTTGGCCGTCGATGCTGCGAGGCATTTGGGGCGATCCGCAGCGCTACCGAGACACCTACTGGTCGGAATACGAGGGGCGTTACTTCGCTGGTGACGGGGCTCGGGTGGATGAAGACGGCTACTTATGGTTGCTTGGGCGGGTGGATGACGTGATGAATGTTTCAGGGCACCGAATTTCCACCGCTGAGGTGGAATCTGCGCTGGTTGATCACCGGGCTGTGGCTGAGGCTGCTGTGGTGGGTGCCGCTGATGAGATCACCGGCCAGGCGATTGTGGGTTATGTGATTCTGGTTGGTTCGGTTGTTGCCAGCGACGAACTGCGTGAGGAAGTGCGCCAGCATGTGGCGGTGAAGCTGGGACCCACGGCACGGCCTAAAGCGGTATTTTTGGTGCCGGATCTGCCGAAGACTCGTTCGGGCAAGATCATGCGCCGTCTGCTGCGTGACGTGGCTGATGGACGTGACCTGGGCGACACCACCACGCTGGCTGACCCGGGGGTGGTGGCCGAGATTAGGGATCGCGCCTCGACTGCCGCCGACGAGGAGTGACCACTCACCACAACTGGTTCTTTCGCGACGATGCTGACCACAAGGCTGCTTCGGATAGCGAAGCGTTAGGTGGTTCAGGGTCTGCTAGCGGGTTGCCTGTTGGTGGGTCGTCTGCTGGTGGGCCGCTGGTGATCTTTGATCTTGATGGTGTGATCTCTGATGCCTCGCGTCGTCAGCATTTTCTGAGCGGGGAGCGTAAGGACTTTCGCGGCTTCTTTCTGGCCGCTGTGGATGATCCGCCTTTGGCCGCCGGGCAGGCGCTGGCTGCTTCGGTTTCGGCTGATCACACTGTGGCGATCCTCACGGCTCGCCCGTTCTATGTGGTCGACAACACTCGCAACTGGCTGGCGGTCAACGATGTGCGCCATGATTTGTTGATTTTGAGGCCTCAGCGGGGTGAGGGTGTTCATAGTGCTTCTGCTGATTTCAAACGCCGTGAGCTGCATCGCATGTGGGACGCTGGCTACGAAGTGACTGTCGCACTCGATGACGACGAGCGGATCATTGACATGTACCGCTCAGAAGGCGTCTTCGCTCTCTACATCCACTCCGGCTACTACGAACACTGACATTCCGGCTACTGATGCGCCCAAGCCGCACTCCGCATCACGCGCCAACAACCTCACGAGAACCGATATTTGCGGGTCTTGACTATCTGATTGTCACATCTGGTGAGTATGATCACAGACATACCGCCCTGAGCGCTTCGTCGCTCAGGACCCGGGGCCCCTCGCTTGCGAGGGGCCCCTGTCATTTCCATTGTGCCGGTCGGCTCAGCGTTGTAGATGAGTCCGGCACCCTCACTTCGTTAGGCATCTGGCATTGCGTCAACAGTTCAAAACGAATTGGCTTCGCCCACGACGAGACCCTTTCCAAGTCACGTGAGACGCTTTCCGTCGGGCTGAACACACCGACATGATGTCCATCCTGGACAGCGAGTTCGATGGCGGGGCAAAGATCAGAATCGTTTGACAAGATGAGCGCGTGGTCACAGGTGCCTGTGTAAAAGTCGCGCAGCAGATGCGTTGCGATAGCGACATCGGTGAACTTCTCTTGGGGCAGTTCAACGAGTACCTTCCATGGCTGCGACTCATGGGTTGCGAAATGGGTGTCGTGGTCTTTGATCATCTTTGCGGGGGGCGCTGGACGGAACCGGTCCGCCCAGTCCCTCTTTGACGAGATCGTCCGCCAGTCGTCTGGGACCTTGAATTTCCCCTCCACCACTTCGACACCTGTTGAGCGGATTGCTCGAATGAGCACACGCTGACGTCGAGGCGCGTCCGAGTCCTCTGAGGTTTTCGCCGAGATCTGAGATGTGAAGTACTTCACTTTGCTCACGTTGCCGTCTCTGGGAACGAGTCGACCAGCTAGGGCATTGAAGTCGATCTACTTTGTTTCTGGACGGTAGCGAACCGCTGTATAGAAGTTCAACCCGTCAATGTAGACGATCCAGTTGGTTCCATTCGGAGTTTTGGGACATCCACGATCAATTGGCGGGTCAATTGATTCCTTCACGCTCTCATCGCTAGCAGGCGGTTGCCATTGCTCAGGTTGTGTGGTCAACTGCTGCAGATCTTTGAGATCGTCTGCGGTGAGGTGCCTGCTACCTTGGCGATGTCGCGCAGTGAGGCTCCGTTGCTGTGGGCGAGCCTCACCGCTGTTGCCCATTGTGCAGCGACGGCTTGTTTGTCTTGGGTGATGCCTTCCACCACCCTCAGGGCTGCCTCTTTGGCGCTGTGTGACACTTGGATCTCATCTAAGTCCCAGCGGGACGGTTGCAATATTGCAATATCTCCTACAATACATGTTATGCGTCAAACGACAGTTTACTTGCCCGAAAATCTCAAGAAACGGCTTGAGCAGGCAGCGCAGCAAAGTCGTCAATCCGAAGCAGCGATCGTGCGCGAAGCCCTTGAGGAGGCTCTCGCCCGACGTGATGTGGCCCCGAATGCCCCCCTGTTTGCTGAAGGCTGGGGAGACTCAACGCTGGCTGAACGGGTGGACGAGCTGCTCACCGAGTCGGGCTTTGGGACTTGATCGTTGACACTAGTTTTCTGCTGGCAGCTTTCGTGCCAGATCAGAGGATGCACGCCGAGTGCGCTCAGGCGCTTGCTGAGCATCGGCCTCTGGTGTTGTCGCCGCTGGTGCTGGCCGAACTTGATTACCTGACAGCGCGTATCGCCGGAGTAGATGCCGAATTGGCACTGCTTTCAGAACTTTCATCAGGTGCCTATGAAATAGCTTCTTTTGGATCTTATGATCTTGTGAAAGCAGCTAATGTGGTGGAACAGTACCGAAATCTATCACTGGGCCTTACTGATGCTTCTTTAGTTGTGCTGGCTGACCGTTACGGCACCGATACCATCGCCACGCTTGACGAGCGTCATTTTCGAGTGGTGCGGTCTCTCAGTGGCGTTCCTTTGCGCTTAGTCCCTGTTGATAACTCATCCTGAGCAGGGGCTGGCCTAGCGTTTGCTGAACTCAACGAACTTGCCCGAGGTGTTGTCGTAGCGCGGCTATGGTGGCTTTGATGGATTCGGCTGCGTGGCGTTCTGATGGGCCAGATTTGGTGGTGCTTGGCGACAATCTGGAGTTTCTTGCGGGCCTGCCCGACGGCGCGTTTTCGCTGATCTACATTGATCCGCCGTTCAACACGGGGCGACGCCAAGCACGTCAAACGCTGCGAACAATCCGTCACGCCGACGGTGACCGTGTCGGCTTCAAAGGAGCTTCATACCAGACGATCCGCGAAGCCGTGTCAGCCTATGATGATGCCTTTGCTGATTACTGGGAGTTTCTTGAGCCTCGTCTGGTGCAGGCTTGGCGACTGCTTAGCGATGATGGGACGCTGTATCTGCATCTGGATTACCGTGAGGTTCATTACGCCAAGGTGGTGCTTGACGGGTTGTTCGGTCGGGATTGTTTTTTGAATGAGATCATCTGGGCTTATGACTACGGTGCTAAGGCACGCCGCAAGTGGCCTGCGAAACACGACAACATTCTCGTGTATGTCAAGAATCCCGACAGCTATTACTTCGATAACTCCGCTGTGGATCGTGAGCCTTATATGGCCCCTGGATTGGTTACTGCGGAGAAGGCGGCGAAAGGCAAGCTCCCTACCGATGTGTGGTGGCACACGATTGTTTCTCCGACCGGTAAAGAGAAGACCGGTTACCCAACACAGAAGCCTGAGGGTGTGCTGCGCCGGATTGTGCAGGCGAGCAGCCGCGAAGGCGATTGGGTGCTGGACTTCTTCGCAGGCAGCGGCACCACCGGCGCTGTGGCATCAAAACTCAGCCGCCGTTTCGTCATGGTCGACAACAACCCCGAAGCCTTCAAAGTGATGCGTTCCCGGTTGGGTGACGGCGGCCTGCTGTCACAAGTGCAATACCTCAACCTGCCATCCAGTCACCAACACCGACCTGCGGTATAGCACTAGTGCCTGAAATTGTTGACCCTGAGGTTGCATTGTTGGCGAGCATTGCTTCAGATTTGGAGCCACAGTATGTAGATGATTCGGCTATGTGGACAGGAAGTCCCTTTCAGTGGATCAAGACCCGGCCCTCCCGGCAGGTCGGTGCCATAGGCGAGAAACTCATCCGCCACTGGTGCGTCGCAAAGGGTTTTGAGGTCTCAAGGTCTCCTGACAGTGAAGCTGACATGGTCATCGCTGGGCATCGCGTTGAAGTGAAGTATTCAAGCTTGTGGACGGACAACAGTATCTACAAGTTTCAGCAGATTCGTGATCAAAACTACGACTACTGCTTCTGCATGGGAGTTTCGCCTTTCGATGTCCACGCCTGGTTTATTCCAAAATCCGAACTGATGGAGAACAAGCCACCGAATCTGGTGTCACAACACGGTGGCAAAACTAGGCGTGACACGAAGTGGCTTTCGTTCCCTGCTGACCATCCGCCTGATTGGCTAACACCACACGGAGGGACTCTGACTAGGGTTCACGAACTGATCTTGGAGAGGCTGAACCTCTCGGGTTGATTGCTCGAAAACAGTTCCTTAAAGACTTGTGCCTAGCTTATCATCCGAGGATATCAAGGATTTTTTCTTTGAGTTTTGCTCTGCGTTGGTTATAGAAGTCAGGGAAGTCAGCGATGGAATCGGGAATGTTACCCATTAGATGAGAGCGGCGATACTCGTCACGCTCTTTCATATCTCTGAACTCATCAGATAGCCAGTCGTTTGGCATCTTAGCACCTTTTTCAATATTGTTAGGGCCAGGCAGCAATTGCAGGTTTGCGAGCCTGTCCCTCTGATCACAGAATAGCCTGATCTGATCTTCAGATAGATCAGTAGATTTAAGATATTTTGAGGTTAACTTGGTGTATGGAAAGATGTGATCTATGTGGAATTGATTCCGCAGATTGACGGAGGGAAACAGTAGGGATAACAAAGCGAAAATCAATCTATCACCATATTTGAGATCGAGTAGGTCTTCAACCTCTTCATCTTCAAATTTAAGGGTTTTACCACGGCGAGTCATTGCCTCAGAAATACGCTCAACATTAAATCTAGGCTCAGAGTCGGAATTTATAGCAGAGCGTAACTCGGTTAGCAAACTGTCGAGTCCACTTCCCCAGACTCCACTCTTTAGCAGGCTCCGAATTAGCCAACTCAAGATAGCACATCGATCTTCAGCATACTGATTAGAGGTGAGGTAAGATTCTTCTAGCTGACGATTATGAAGGTAGTATGCGATTGGAAGAATCGAACTGTGTGATGTAAGATTTTGACCGCTGAAACCGAAGTCGGCAACCAAGCGAACGGTCAGCTTAAGCGCGTCTGACACTGATCCCCATTTATCTTCCAATGTTGCCATATTTTCTCGGTTGAAATTATCCACCTTGAACCCTACAGAACCGATGTTACTGAGCATCAAGCCTGCTTTCAGCACAAGATCCTTTGAGAAGGTAAATCCAGTGCCGATCAGGTTGAGTTCATCGACTAACTTATGAACTTCTTGGCGAGCATCGTGGGATTTCCATTGAGAAACAGCTATAGATAGAAGGAGATCCGAATGAGACAATGGAGTTCCACCGTCGTTCATTCTGATGAAGATTTGGAGCGCTTTATCAAGTTCCTGGTCTTCTTCTGCATAGTATGCAATGAGGTGCTTGGAACGGATAACTTCGTATAGTCGGTATAGAGC
>JAPYNU010000100.1 GCA_028283245.1 Candidatus Aldehydirespirator catecholifindens
AATTGATCAGGGTGCTGCGGTCGTGGTTGAGGAAGAACTCGCCGATGGCCCTCTGGTTGATCCGGTTTACGACGCTGATGACCGCAACTGGGTGCGGTATCGCCCTTTCTGGGGTGGACTCGTCCGTCTTGTGCTGCTGGTGCTGGTGCTGCTGCTAGCCGCAGGTTGGGTCAGGGGACGCATTTATGGCTGGGTCGACGCTCAGATCACCCCGAGCGGTCTCCCTGGAGACGCAGTTGAGTTGACCATTGCCTCTGGAGCGTCCGTCAACGAGATCGCCGGTGAGTTGCAAAGCGCTGGAGTGATCTCTAACTCGACTGTGTTTCGTTATTGGCTTCGCTGTGACGGCGAACTCACTATCAGCAGCTTTTTGGGTTGCGATTCTGTGGTGGCTGTCGACGCTGGGGACTACATCCTGTATGAGAACATGGACTTCGAGTCGGTGCGCGCAGTGTTCAATGCTGGCCCGTTGCCTGAAGTGTTTGAGCTGGTGCGCATCCCTGAAGGTCTCCGCTGGAGCGAGATGGCACTGCGCTTGCTTGAGGAGAACCCTGCTTTTGAGTTTGAGGATTTGCAGGCCGCCTACGTTTCGCTGGTGCCTGAAGCGGCGTATCTCCCAGATAATGCGCCGGTTCGCAGTCTTGAAGGAATGCTTTTTCCTGCGACTTATGACATCAACGCCGAGGACTTAGCTGATGAGCAAGGGTTTTTGCTGCGCCTCTCAGATGAGTTTGATCGTCGCTTCGCACGATTGCTTGATGATCCCGGTATGCATCCCGACATTGTTGAGTTGGGGTTGTCGCCTTATGAGGTGCTCATCGTGGCGAGTCTCATAGAAGAGGAGGCTCTGGTGGCTGAGGATCGGCCCAAAATCTCACGAGTCGTTTACAACCGCTTGATCGAAGGGATGCGTTTAGACATTGATGCCACGGCGTGTTACGCAGCGGCCAAATCATGCGCTGATCTGACCTTGACCGATCTCCGAAGCCAGTCGCCGTGGAACACTAGAGCAGTGGCCGGGCTGCCACCCACCCCAATTTCGGCACCCGGCGAAGCGTCTCTCATAGCTGCGCTGCAGCCCGCTGAAGGCGACTGGCTGTTTTATGTCCGCACCGATGAAGGCGGTGTGCGTGGAGCGCATCATTTTCATCGCACTTTGGCCGAGCATGAACAGCAGGTCGAAATCTGCCGTGATCTCGGCTACTGCTGATGCTTGGTTACTGGTGATGCTTAAACAGATGTCATCGCCGGTCAAGGTCAAGCGTTTGGCTGCTGTGATCGGAGATCCGGTACGCCATTCCCGCTCGCCTGCCATCCACAACGCCGCTTTCGCCGCGGTCGGACTCAACTGGGGGTTCACCGCTTTCGAAGTGCCTGCGGGAGGCGGACGTGACGCGCTGCAAGCGATGCGAACTCTAGGGCTGGCAGGAATGTCGGTGACTATGCCTCTCAAAGCCGAAGTAGCAGCCGCAGCAGATCTGCGTGACCCCGAAGTGGAAGTGCTCAAAGCAGCCAACTGCATCGTGGCAGATGATGACGGCCAACTGCGAGCAGTTAACACCGACACAGCGGGCTTCGTCGCTGCTCTCAACGCTGACGCAGGGGTTGACCCTGAGGGTATGCGGGTGGCGCTGCTCGGTGCGGGCGGCGCAGCACGAGCCGTGGCCTGGGGTTTAGCTGCTGCGGGTGCAGCCGATATTGCAGTGATCAATCGCACGCCAGACAAATCGCGAGCCGCCGCTGCTGTCGCCAATGCTGCTGCGGGCGCAGCCGAGCCGGGCCGGGTGGCGTCGTTTGATGATGTCGCTGACGCTGATCTGGTTGTAAACGCCACCAGTGTCGGTATGGGCAGCGATCCTGCAATGCCCTGTGATCCCGAGCTTGTCAGGCCAGGCCAGGTTGCAGTGGATCTGATCTATCAACCCACACAGACCCCTTGGTTGGCTGCATTGCGTGCCCGTGATGTGGCAGCCCACAACGGTTTGTCAATGCTGGTGTATCAAGCAGCAGCAGCTTTCGAGTTGTGGACCGGCAAAGCAGCGCCAGTAGAAGTAATGCTCCAAGCCGCCACCGCACCCCAGTGACACCTGCGGAGCACTCTTGGTTATTACCATCTTCCTGTAATGATTTCTCCCGCTCAGCCGCCCGAGTTGACTCTTCCAGCAATCAAGCTGATAGCAACGCAATACTCCGAGCATCTGAGCGCAAAGCCGGTGCAGGAACTGTTCGGCAGAACGGATGGTAAGGCTGTCGGGACCTACATTGAAGCGGACTTCAATCGATACATCGCCAAAGACTTCATCCATACTCCCGGCAATGCGGCGACGGGCATTGACTTCCCAGATCTTGGAGTGGATCTCAAGGTTACGTCTGTGCATCAGCCTCAATCAAGTTCTCCGTTTCGAGACGCTGCACAGAAGGTGTACGGCTTGGGCTACCACCTACTTGTGTTTGTTTACGAAAAAATTGATGACCTGATGCTCAGTGCGGCAAGGCTCACAATACAACACACTGTCTTCATTGATTGCAATATGACCGGCGATTATCAGACGACGATAGGAATTCAAAGAATACTAGAACAGCAAGGCAATGTAGACGATATTGATGCGTTCCTTCAGGAGCGGAATTTGCCTCTTGACGAGATCGGCAGTCGGGCACTTGCCAAACGAATCGTCGACGATCCTCCAGCCATCGGGTGCCTCACCATCTCTAACGCCCTGCAGTGGCGGCTCCAGTACGGGCGAGCGATCACGACTGCGACTGAAGGTCAGTCAGAGGGAGTGCGGGATCTCAATGTCTAACAATGAGTGGGGTGATTTCCAGACACCTAGAGATCTGGCAGAGCAGGTTCTCTGTTCTTTGGGTGAGGCTAGGTGGTGCAGGCTCTTGGAGCCGACCTGCGGAGTTGGACACTTTCTGGAAGCCTCGCAGACTCTTGGTAGTGACGTGTATCGCATCGGCATTGAGGTTCAGCCCAAGCATGCAGCAGCCGCATCAAGGTTCGCTGACATTGTTTTGGAGGCGAACCTTTTCGATCTTGATCTTGGCACCGATCTGCAGTGGCCAAACGACGGCCCTCTTGTCATCGTGGGTAACCCACCTTGGGTGACTAACTCGCAACTCGGATCGCTTGGATCGGCCAATGTTCCAGCCAAGTCCAACGTTCGTCGCCTCCGCGGCATCGATGCAATGACCGGATCCTCCAATTTCGACATCGCCGAGCATATTGCGCTCAAACTCATGAGCGAGATGCAGGCTGAGGAACCAACAGTCGCCCTGCTTGTCAAGACGCAAACTGCTCGCAGCATACTGAGCTATGCAGAGCAGTTTTCAATGCCGTACTCGGGCTTTGCTATCAGATTGATTGATGCCAAGAAGTCGTTCGGAGCGAGCGTGGACGCTTGCCTGTTCACGGCCGAGTATTCACAGACACCTGAGTATGCCTGCGATGTGTTCTCCAGCATTGATGCCGAATCACCGTCTCACCAGATCGGAGTGCTCAACGGGCATCTCGTAGCTGACATCAAAAAGTACAGGCAATTTTCGTTTGCTGACGGTCTCAGTCCGTTGGAGTGGCGGTCAGGTGTCAAGCATGATGCAGCCCAGGTCATGGAGATCACCGTTGCACAGCGCGATGAGCTTGATCTTGAGAGCGATTACATCTTCGCGTTGTGCAAGTGCTCTGACCTGTTCCACAATCGCCCACCGACCCGCTACATGATCATTCCTCAGCGCAGTTTTGGTGAGCGCACCGAGCATCTGCGTCTTGACGCACCCAGGCTATGGGCGTATCTCGAAGCACATGCTGGCATTCTTGATGCCCGAAGTTCCAGCATCTACAAGAATCAGCCCCGATTCGCAGTGTTCGGCCTCGGCGATTACACGTTCGCCCCCTACAAAATCGCAATCTCTGGGCTGCATAAAGAGGCTAGATTCGTTCTTCTTGGCCTTTCGGAAGGCAAGCCCATCGTGGTTGATGATGCCAGTTACATTCTGGGATTCGATGATGGGCACCAAGCAGCCATGTGTTTTGCGATGCTGACTAGTCAGCCTGCCTCAGATTTGCTTGACTCACTCGTATTCTGGGATGCCAAACGTCCAATAAGCAAGAAAGTGCTTCAGCGGATCAACATGAGCGCTGTGGCAGACGAGTGCTCGCCAGAGCTCTTGGCGGCATCCGCGGCTCACGCCGCTGCGGAACTCCGATTGGACCCTCCTGCCAGTTGGCTGCACATTCTTGAGCAACTTCGGTCATCTTGGCTTGACGTCAGCACTGAGACAGCGCTTCCGTTTGCAGAGGCCGGTGGCTTGTCCTAACCGATCATGCTGTGGTGTTGCGCTTGACTGCTATAGGCCCTGCTAGCGCATCGCTAGGCTGGGCTGATGGCCCAACCCCACTCCCAACCTCACGTTGTGAGAGTGGCCGCGGGCTCTAGCACTTACGACGTTCATGTTGGTGCTGGGGTTCGGCATCGGCTTAGTTCGGTGATGCCCGAAGGGGCGCGTCAGGCTGCGGTTATCACCCAGGCAGGTATCGGCTGGCAAGTAGATAGCGGTCTCGAACAGCATGTCTTTACCGTGGCCGAGGGCGAGGATGCCAAGTCACTCAGCGAAGTAGAGCGGCTTTGCCGCGAAATGTCACAAGCGGGTTTCACGCGCTCTGATGTGGTCGTGGCGCTCGGCGGGGGAGTGGTCAGCGATTTAGCAGGCTTCGTTGCTGCGGTCTATCACCGAGGCATTCGTTATGTAACTGTTGCCACCACACTGCTAGCGCAAGTTGATGCAGCGATCGGAGGCAAAACCGCAGTCAACCTGCCCGACGGCAAGAATCTGGTTGGCGCTTTCTGGCAACCACACGCCGTTTTGTGCGACACCGAAACGCTGTCCACACTTCCGCCGCGAGAACTGCGAAGCGGTCAAGGTGAAATGGCTAAATATCATTTCTTGACCGGCGAAGACCTTGATGCTTTGGACACCATCGCCAGGATTGCGGCAGCGGTGCATATCAAAGCTGAGGTGGTCGCAGCCGACGAGCGTGAAAGCGGCCGTCGGGTGATCCTCAACTATGGCCACACGCTGGCACATGCCATTGAAACGGCAGGCCGCTACGACTTGCGTCACGGCGAAGCTGTTGCTGTGGGACTCGTCTACGCAGCCGAGGTGGCATTACGCATGGGCCGTATAGACACCGAGAGGGTCGCTGCTCATCGTCGAGTCGTCGCGAGCTACGATCTGCCCGATCGGCTGCCAGCACCACTTGACGATGACGACGAACTGCTTGCATTGTTCGCACGGGACAAAAAAGCGCTTGACGGTGTGACCTTCGTGCTTGACTCAGACCGCGGTGTTGAGCCCGTCGTTGGCGTGCCCGATTCGGTGCAGCGAGACGCACTGCAGGCACTCAGATAAGCGCACTCAGATAAGCACACTGGTCTAGCAACTGATCTAGCAACTGGAGAACTAAGCACATGAGCAAACCCAACGCCAATGAGTTGGCTGCGAAACTTCCGCCGCTGCAAGTCGATGGCCGCCTGCAGCAGCTCCATGAGTACCTCAGCGCCGAGGATTTTGACGCAGCCGTAATCACTGCTTCAGCAAATGTGAGATGGCTGACCGGTTTCACTGGGTCTAACGGCACTGTGGTGCTGTTTGCTTCGGGTCATGACGATTCGGGGCAAGCTCTGCTGATCACCGACGCTCGCTACGCTGAGCAAGCTCCGGCTGAGCTGACCGTCGCTGGTTGCAAAGACGATGTCGAAGTGTTGATTACACGTCGTGCGACTACGGTCGCTTCTAGGCTTGAGAGCGCAGCTCGTCTCGGCTTGGAGGACAGCATCACCTGGCGTGAGCAACTCGACTGGAGTTCGGCTGTAAACGCTGAAATCTTGCCCCTCAGCAACACAGTCGAACAGTTGAGGGCAGTCAAGAACCCCGCAGAACTGGCCCGAATGCAGGCCGCAGCCGCTATCGCAGACGAGGCTCTGACCGCAACAGAGCCGATGCTGCGACCGGGAGTCACCGAAATACAGTTCCAGCAGGCTCTTGATGCCGCAATGCGTGATCTAGGCGCATCTGGTCCTGCTTATGACACGATTGTGGCTTCTGGGCCTAACAGCGCTTTGCCTCATGCTCGCCCAACCGACCGCAAGTTCCAGACCGGCGATCTGGTGCTGATAGATGTCGGTGCCACAGTCGATGGCTATCGCAGTGACATGACCCGCACCTTTGTTTTGGGTGACCCTGATGATCGAACCCAGGCCATGCTTGAGGCGGTGCAGCGCAGTCAGAGCGCTGGTGTTCAAGTTGTTCGTCCTAGTGTTACTGGTGCTGATATTGATTCGGCTTGTCGGATGTCGTTGGCGAGCGAAGGCATGGAAGACGCTTTCGTGCATAGCACAGGACACGGAGTCGGGCTTGACATCCATGAACTGCCAACAATCTCTGCTTTGTCTGATGCAGTGTTGACACCGGGCAACATTTTGACTGTGGAGCCAGGTGTCTACTTCTCGGGGTTCGGAGGAGTCAGAATAGAGGATCTGCTGGTGGTGACCGACGGTGGCTGCAAGCAACTGACCCGCTATCCGAAAAAGCCGCTAGTGCCGCTCGCGTACTGAACTCAGCCACCTGTCGCAGTCCAGCAGCCTTCTACAACATTGATTCGCTGCAAGTAGACATCATCGAACCCTCTCACCGCAACTCTTACTAATTCAGGAGCTGAAACTTGCCCACCATCACCACCAACGATTTGAGGAACGGCATGACCCTAGATCTCGACGGCAACCTGTTCAGTGTCGTCGAGTTTCAGCACGTCAAGCCAGGCAAAGGCCACGCCTTTGTGCGTACCACACTCAAGAACTCTCGCACTGGAGCGGTGCTTGACCGCACTTTCCGTGCGGGCGAGAAAGTCGAGCGAGCCACCATCGACAAGCGCGAGATGCAGCTGCTTTACCGTGAAGGCGCAAACCTGGTATTCATGGACAATGAGTCCTACGAACAAATGACGGTGCCTCCTGAAGTCCTCGGCACAGCAGCGCAGTTCCTAGTAGAGGGTTCAGTGGCTGTCATGTTGATGCACGGCAGCGAAATTATTGGCGTTGATCTGCCCGCAGCAGTAGAACTCGCTATTGCCGAAACAGAACCAGGTGTTCAAGGTGATCGTGTGTCGGGTGCTACCAAGCCTGCAACATTGGAAACCGGCCTTGTGGTGCAGGTTCCGTTGTTCGTATCGCCCCAAGAGAGGGTCAAAGTCGACACTCGTTCGGGCGCATACATAGGACGGGCCTAGCAGAACCTTCTGCAGGGACAGGCGATTCGCAACTAACCACGAGGGAACGGCTTAAGCGATGCCCGATAGCGGTGCTTCTATTCCAGGTTTCGGATTTCGCCGAGAGTCCCGCGAGGACGCTCTGGCAGTGCTTTACGAAGCTGAGATCTCAGGTGGCTCTGCCGCTGAGGTGTTGGCTCGCCGTGAGGCACCGCCATCGCTGTATGCACAGGAACTGGCTCTGGGAGTTGACGGCGATCGTTTAGCTATCAATGCTTTGGTTAGCCGTAATCTGTTTGACTGGCGCTTAGAGCGTCTTGCAGTGATTGATCGGGTCGTGGCTCAGATTGCATCCTGGGAACTGCTCAACCGCTCAGACGTGCCCACCGGAGTGGTGCTTTCTGAGGCTGTGGCTCTAGCCACCCAGTACAGCAGCGCAGAATCGCCGCGTTTTCTCAACGGCGTGCTAAGAGCCGTAGCCGACGAAACCCGCCTACATTCTGGCGGGCTTAGCGGGGGTTGACAGACTCTGACGACTGTGTAGCTTTGGTGGGGGTGTTGGTGTGTGGTGGGTTGGTTTGTTATGCTGTGGGGTGATGTTCGTGTTCCCGAGTTTGGTTTGGAGTTGGTTGTGATGGG
>JAPYNU010000101.1 GCA_028283245.1 Candidatus Aldehydirespirator catecholifindens
GGTCGCTCGACTGATTGCTGGAGAGGTCGGAGCCGCCAAGATCACAATGCGCGATTACGTCATTGCCACCGTTGGGTTTGAGAGTCTTGGTGCCATGACTGGGGAGTCGTCGCAGCACTTAGAGCAGGCGTTCAACACCGAGGGCGGACTACGCACCGGCGACTTGTTTGAGAAACTCGTGTTGCTAGCGCAGCACCAAGGCGTAGATCATGAGTTGAGCGACTACCTGGATGGGTTCGCCGAAGTGGGTGCATTGGAAACCTGATCACTATGGTTTGATCATGGACAGCCGCGGGCACCGGTAGAAGATTCATGGTGGCGACGCGGATGATCGAACGTTGGTTCCCTTGTGCCGAGGTTTCCGAGCATTCTGGGAAGGGCTGGGGAAGCGGCTTCGCGGAGAAGAGCTTGTTCACCTGGTTCGCGTCGCGTCCGCTGGCTCAGGCGAAGGCGGCGGTGGTCTGCTCGTTGCTGCCGTGGCCTGATGACGAACACGAACAGGAGCGTCTCAAAGGCTTGGTGCGTGGTGCCATGCACGGCTACGACAACAACAACAGCGAACTGCGCAAAGAACTTGCCAGGCATTACCCAGATGGGGTGAAGATCTGCGATCCGTTTTCGGGTCGTGCCATGATCCCGCTAGAAGCCGCTCGGCTCGGGGTGCAGGCATGGGGCATCGACTATTCGCCGGTAGCGACCCTGGCTGGCAAGTTGCTAGCTGATTATCCGCTGCGCGACTGGGACGGAGAGCCGGACCTGCCTTTTGAGAGCTACGAGCAACACACTGCCGAGCATTTCACTGAGCCCAGGTTGTTGCGCGACGTGCGCTTCGTGCTTGATCTTGTGGGGCGACGCTATGTGGAGGCGATGGGGGACTTCTATCCGGTTGTCAACGGCAAACGACCCTGGGGTTACGTTTGGGCAGTGACACTGCCATGCACTAACTGTGGTAATCGCTTCCCTCTAACTGGAAGCCTTGAGTTGCGCAGACCCAAACCTGCTGGAACCGGCAAGAGACGTAAACCTGCCGACCCTGGGCAGTCATACCAGATTGTTGCAGACAGTTCTGAAGGTCGTTTCTGGTCCGAGGTTCATGACGGGCCGCCAACAGGCGCTGCAACGTTGGTCAAGATGCCTGGACGACGAGGCAAAACAGCCGTGTGCTGCTTCTGTAAACACTCGCATCCGCTAGACACGCTCAAGCGGATGATGCGCGACGGCCTGCGTGACGATGCCATGCTCGCTGTGGCTGATCTTGACGATCAGGTCGGTAAGCGCTACCGGACTCCGACCGCGGGGGGGGGGGGGTAGGCGATCTTGACGTATTTGATGAGGTTAAGGCTGCCCTATTAGCCGAGCCGGATTTTGGGCCCGGGCTTCCGGCAATCCCGAATGAGCGGCTTGATCCAGGGTTGTCGGCGTTTATTGGCCCTGCGGGCTACGGCTACCGCAGTTGGGGCGAGTTGTGTAACTCACGCCAGACTCTTGGCTTCGTTCGTCTCGCCCGCATTATCAACAACCTCCACAGTGAACTGTTGGAGTATAGCATCGTCAGCGAATATGCCTCTTGCCTGACGGCTTATGCAGCATCGGAGTTTGTTCGCCGCATCAACTACAGTACTCGGAGTTCGTCTCTGCAGACACCGCAACAAGCGGTCAGGCATATCTTCTTCAACGACTCGGGAATCTCACATAGTTTCGACTATTTCGAGACAGGATGTGGAGAAGGTCCAGGCACTTGGAGATCACTCTCAGTACACACTCTTCGCAGTCTGAAGAAGCAGCTGGATCGGGTCGCTGGCTGTCCAGCAGTAGTCCAGCGCGGATCGGCTACGGAACTTCCTTTGCCGGACAGGTCACTCGACGCAGTGGTGACTGATCCGCCATATGACGCGATGATCAACTACTGCGACTCCTCAGACCTGATGTTCGTGTGGCTTAAGCGGGCGCTGCGAAACTCGCATCCCTGGTTTGGAATCACGACCGACCCCGACGGCCTGCAAGAAAAGACCAACGAGGCAGTAATCAAGTTCGGCTCAATAGGCGATGATCATCGCAGCGAGACGCACTACAAGGCTTGCATCACCAAAGCCTTCGAGCAGGCGCGCCGCAGAGTCAAGCCCGACGGCGTGGTGTCGATCGTGTTCGGCCACGGCGACCCTGAAGCCTGGACACGGGTGCTCACCGCGATTTCCGATGCCGGACTAGTGCTCACAGGCTCGTGGCCGTGCAGCACCGAGAAGGGCGGCAAGCAAACCGGCGAGTACATCGACAACACGATCATGATGGCCTGCCGCGCCGCTGCCGCTGATCGGCCGGTGGGTGATGTGCGTCGCATTGATGAGGAGATCCGAGCCGAGATCAAAAAGCGCGTGCCGGTATGGACCGCCGACGGTCTCGCCGACTCCGATCAGCGGATGGCAGCTATAGCTCCCGCAATGGAGGTGGTAGGCCGCTACAGCGAAGTGCGCGACTTCACGGGCGTGCCGGTGCCTATCAAGCGCTTCCTGGGTTTAGCGCGTCGGGCAGTGGAAGAGGCTGCCGATGTGCGGATTGAGCAGTTCCGCTTGACGGACTTCGATGAGCGAACCCGTTTCAGCCTCTCTTGGGCGCGCCAGCACGCCCGTCGGGTGGCCGCAGCATCGGAGGCGAGATGGCAGCGACTTTCATATGACATGTCCGACAGCGATGTTGATGGCTTACTCATCAAAGATAAGGGCGGGTCACGATTCGCTCGCGGAGAAGAGTTCGCTCAGTTGCCTAGTGCTGCTCAACTTCATGTGAGCAGCGCCGTGATCGACATCGCTTTGGCGGTTGCTGCTGAAGGTCGTTCGCTTTCGGATATAGCAGAAGCGCTGCATCTGCTTGATCGCGACAATGACGAGATGTTGTGGGCGGCTATGACCGTCCTGGCTCGTTTCGTCGGTGAAGGCGATCCTGACGGACAGGTCTGGGCTTGGGCGGTGCGAAACCGCGCTCTGATCTGCGGTCAAGCCCAGCAAGCACGCACACAGCGTCAGCGAGAACTCACGCTAGACGCAGCACATGATAGCCAAACCAGCCTCTTTTAGACACGGAGCGCAGATGAACGCAAAACACCGAACCGCAACGTCAACAGTGTTAGCGACATTGACATTGACATCGCATTGCATTTCTAGGCGCTATCAATCAGCATCACCGACGGGAGCACATCATGTCTGACAAGCCTGCACCCTGGTGGGAGGCCATACCTCTGCGTGATGAGGTCACCAGCAGCGGTGGTGCCATTGACGATGTGCAAATGTCATTGCACAACGCTGTGTTCGGCACTCAAGGCATAGGTGCTGGCCGTACCCCCTACGCCGATGCGGCCTATTTCGGTGCCATCACCCACCCGACCGGCCGCCTTGTTGATTTGATGGCTCATGTGGCGGTGCGCCTCGGGGTATCAAGCTCAACACAAAGCAGCGCAGTGTGGCGGCTTGATCAGGCGATGGGTGGAGGCAAGTCGCACGGTTTGATCGGGTTGTGGCATCTAGCGATGCACCCCGAGGCGCTGATCGCAACCGACCTAGGCACAAAGGTAATGACAGCCGCGGATGCCATCGCAGGGCCAGGGCAGGTGCGAGCCGATTTGGGCGATCCGATCTGTGTGGTGTTGGACTGTGACAACACCACAGCAACAGCTGAAAATTTTGGTCCTGCGAATCGACTCGGGGAGCGATTCTTGTGGCGGCTCTTCAACGCAGATGTGAGCCGTTACGAGTCCTTCCGCGAGCACATCGCCAACAAAGCAAAACTCGCTGAGGCGCTCAGCAGCACTGATCGGCCTGTGCTGATCCTGATTGATGAGATCATGGACTACATCCGCGCCACAGCCGCATCTGACCTTGATGGCTCGGTGCTTGACATGGCGTTTCTGCGAGCGCTGCTTGATGTGGTCAAAGATGTGGCGAACTGTGCAGCGGTAGTTGTGATGATCGCCTCCGACAAAGACAACATGGTGATGAGCAAGGCCGGTGCTGAGCATCGCGTCGAACTGGAAGATCTGCTCACCCGCAACGCTCGCACCACCTCAGTCACCGGCGGCGGCGATTTTGCAGAGATCATCGGTCGTCGACTGTTCGCACAGCGGCCTTCCGTTGAATCCACTGGTGACGTTGCGAGTCGATTTCTCAATGAAATGCGCGGTGCTTGGGAAACCAAAGTCTTCAAGAAGCTGAGCGGCTATTCAGAGTCGCAGTTCCGCAGCGAGGTCGCAAGGTGCTATCCGTTCCATCCCGAACTGATTTCGTTGGCTGAAGATGAGTGGGCGCAGCACGCCGGGTTTCAGCGGGTGCGGTCCATGATCCGAGTTTTTGCATCGGCGGCTCATGAGCAGTCTCACCGAGCCTCGTCAGGCGATTGGACCCCAGAATTGATAGGCAGCGGAGACCTGCCGTTGCAATCCAATCAACTGCGTGAATCTCTGCTCAGTTCTGGCCTAGTGGCTGACGAAAGAACTCAAGCCAACCTTCGTGAGGTTGCGAGCGTTGACATCGTTGACCTGCATAACCAGCAACGCGGTGCTGCACATCGTCTAGACGCAGAGCGTGAAGAAGGTTGGACGCAGCACAACCCGAGAGCCGCTGAACGTATGGCCACAGCACTGTTCGTCAGGTCGCTGTGCCCGCGCTCAGGTGGTGCTCGTGGAGCTACTGAATCTGAACTATTCGCTGCTTCGTTCGTTCCCAACGGTGCCTACGGCCCCGGTGACGCTGAGACGGTCGCCGCCGAGTTGCTTGAGACCGAACGGGGGGCGGCATCTGTGGATGCGCTGCCTGGCAAGGGTGGCACTGCCAAGAGATGGGTGTTTGAGACTCGCAAAACTTTGGCCATGCTGACCCGCGCCGAGAAGAAGACCGTCAGCGACAGAGATCGTGATCATGCCATCACGGAGCGTGCTTTCGCTCTTGCGTCATCTGGGCCTTTCGACGAGATCATTCATGTTGACGGCGGGGACGCGTCCGACAAAGGGGCCACAGCTCAACAGTGTGTTGACGTGCTGTCTGGTGCAGGCATCGACAACAAGCATCAGACCAGGCTGGTGATACTGGACTCACGCTGGTTCTCGCTGTTCAACGGCGATGACAGCGCTACACGCAAAGCGATTACCGCAGCGATGGGTGTTGGGCCGAATCCAATCAGCGTCCAGTGGGCATCATCGGCGGTGTTCGCCTGTGCCAACACCGCTGTGCGGGCTCAAGCCCGAGGTCTTGCATCCGAATGGATCGCCCGCAACCGGGTTGCTGAGCATCCCGCCGTGAAAGCTGACAGCGACACGCACAGGCAGGCTCAAGAAGATGTCCGAGAAGCTGGCAAGCGCCTTGATGACATGGTGAAACAGTGTTACAAGCACATCATCTACCTTGCTCCCAAAGGCGAGTATGAGCGCAGCGTCGAATTTGTGAGGCTCAGCAAAGACACGCAAAGCGCTCTAAACGGTTCAGACGTTTGGGAGGAACTGCGTGAGCGCAGCAAAGTGTTCAACCCTGGCGAGTTCACTCGTAACGCTCTGCTTCATAATCTGCGTGACAACGACTACGGACGCCCGATCTCTGAGATTCGTGACGCATTCTGGTCGAATCCGCATAAGCCTTTGCTGCCCGATGGAGCAGCAGAACTTCGAGAAGCGATCTTTGATGCCATCGGCAAAGGCGATATTGAACTGGTTAGCTCTGACGGTGATGTCTACTCAGTTCATTCAGGTAACGAAATCAACCTCGCCGTCACCAGCATCCGCATCCGACGAGCCGAACTCAGCGAACCTTCTATCCATGATGTGGATCTCTCGCCTTCGCCAAGTGTGGCCAACGACACACATTCATCGTCTTCCAGACCCGAAGACGCAACCAACATAGATGACTCGACGCGACAGAGCAACGAAGCTGACTCTCAGCCGGACGGCCGGAATACCCAGGTCAGACATTGGCAACTCACGCTCAACACCAACACAGCCGTCAACCTAGACGACCCTGACGACGACCTCGTGAACCTCCTGCGCGAACTGTCGAACCGTCTAGAAGAAGGCAAGATCGCTCACATCACTCAAACCACGCTGATCACTTTGAAGGGTGAACAATCTGATGCGGATGCTCTTGAAGGCCTAGCCAAAGAAGCCGGAACCGCTGTCAACGTCATCAAGATGTAGGCCGCCACGAGATCACAGCATGAAGCGGCTCTCTAGAGAGTCAAGAGTTGGAGTTCGGGTAACGGGCAGGCATCGCAGGAAAGATCAATTTGTTTGAAATATATTGAAATATATCTATAGTTGCTGTTTGGTTGAGCTTGTTGAGTACTCCGACAGTTTTGATCGGAAGCCCTTTCGATTGTGGCTGGATGATCTTGATCAGAGTGCCAGCGACCGGGTTGAGGATGCGCTCTTGCGTATAAGGCACGGAAATTTTTCTCAAGTTAAGGGATTGGGCGGAGGGTTGCTGGAGTATCGCTTACACTTTGGACCTGGCTACAGGATCTACTTTGGTCGGGATGGGCAGGCGTTGGTGATTCTGCTTGCAGGAGGAATCAAGGCTGGCCAGCAACGTGACATCAAGAAGGCCCGTGCAATGTGGCGGGAATACAAGAACCGCAAACACTAGGAGGGAGGCATGACATGACGCTCACTAGGGGCTACCACGAGACTGTGCAGGACCGGATCAGCTGCGAGCCTGGTAATCGGCAGTTACTGCTAGCCGGGGCGGTCGCTCGACTGATTG
>JAPYNU010000102.1 GCA_028283245.1 Candidatus Aldehydirespirator catecholifindens
GAATCAAACACCCACGACAACGGATCCTCCGTAGTCGCAAAACAATCCACAACCGGATCCCGAACCGACACCGACGACACCACACACTTACCATCACGCAACACCACCGAAGAACCCTCAGCAGGCGCCAAGCACTTCTCCAACGCATCCACACTCACCACACCAGAACACAAAGACGACGAACTATCCGAAGTCAACCCCGTCGGACACAACGGCAGTGCCACCAACGGATCGTCAGTGCCTGGTACCAGTTTTATGGGTTGACCCTCAGCAGGCGTTGACACAGTCCCCAGCAGCACAACCAGCGCAACAAGCAGACACCCCCATCGCCTCCTCACTAGCAAGCCCGACACTTTCATAAATCAAGTGTGACACACGGCATACAGCGTGTCAAGAGCGCCTTCGGAGATTTCGCAGAACGCACATCTAGTTCCACAAAAAGATGCTGTCAATAACCGCCACTGCAAGGCCAGCCAGCATCCAGCCGATCCAACGCCTCACAGGGCGTTCCGCCAAAACTGCCTTAACCGCCTGGCGATCCCACATCCGATTCACTGGGTGCCTGTCCACCCTCATCACCTGTTTCTGGCATACTGCTGCCAACATCGGCTGATTCACCTTGAGGCGCGCTCTCACCACCAGAGTCATCTGGCACCAGGTCTCCACTCTGATCTTCGCCAGCATCGCCAGAACCATCACTACCAGCCTCACCATTATTGTCTTCGCCTACATCCAGATCATCGCTGCCCGTGCCCTGTGTGGTGTCAGCATCAGAATCAAGCTCCTCTAATCCGTCATCAGGTTCTTCTACGGGTTCCTCTTCTAAATTGGTGCTCTGCTCTTCAGGTATGCCAGAGGTGTCTTCAATCCCTGACTTTGCCAACTCAGCAGCATCACGAGCATCCTGCAAATCATAAAGAGTCACCCAGTCGTACTCGCCTTCGGCGTTAGCGTCCCAGACTTCAGCGAACGGACTTGCAATTCCTGCTCCTAATGACCCGTCGCCATATACGCGTACAGCACCACCAGATGAGAGAATCCAATACAAACCCAGTTCATGCCATCTGGTTCCAGGAGGGCTAGGGCCCGCATACACTAAATATTGCGGGCTTTCAGCCGAGCCTATACTTCGTATCCCTTCGCCAAATATAGAAATCTCCCGATCAACATGTCGTGAATGGACTGTACCGTCATGAAGTTCGGTTAACGAACGTACTGCTAGCGTGATCTTTGAATCAGGATCTGGCATTTCGCCCAATAGCAACTCGTCTGCCTGTAGCACAATGCCATCGTAAACCCAATATCGCGGCCAGCTCGATGACTCAAGATCATGCAGAAAAAGACGCTCTTTGTAGTCAACTACTCTACCCAAAAAAATAACGTCTGCGTCTTCTGTGATCTCATCAATGTCTTCAAGAAGCCATTCAGAATGCGAGCCAGCAGCAACTGGAATAGAATCATCAAATATTGGTAATTGCTCTACTGATAATTGTTTGCTATCTGACTCAAGCAGGCTATCTGAAGTATCGGTGCATCCAACCGTGATAGCCAAGAAAAGCATGCTCAACCACATAATAAGGTTTTTCATCACTAATCGGTCCTAAATAGTACTGAAGATCGATTGCGGTAACTTCCCAATCGTCAAGTTCATTGTTATATCCATCGTTGATACAACTTGACTTGGTCCTTCAACGAATCGTCAATGCCAGACACGTAACTCGCTGGCTGACCGTCAGCAGGCGTCGACACACTGCCCAGCGGCACAACCACCGCAACAAGCAGCCACCCCCATCGCCTCCTCACCAGCAAACTCGACACGCTCATAGCTCAACTATGACACACGTCCCACAGCGTGTCAAGAGCGTTCAACAAGCACAGCTTTCTACACTGGACTAGCCAGATTGCCACCTGCGACCCGTAGCTGAGAGCTAGCCTTAGTTTGCTCACAATGAATAGTTACCGACAGCTACGGCAATGACTGAGCCTCAACGGCCACAGCGGGCATCAGGGCCGATTCTGGTGGCGCTGGGGATTGGGCTCAGCCGCCTTGCTGGACTGGGGCGTGAGACTGTCGCTTCTCGCCTGCTAGGTAACACTGCTGCTGGCGATGCTTTCGCGGTAGCGATGCGTATACCTAACATGTTGCAGAACCTGCTCGGCGAAGGAGTGCTTTCGGCAAGCTTCGTGCCCGTCTACAGCCGACTGCTCAACGAAGCAGAGGAAAACGAAACAGAGGAAACTGAGCACGAAACCGGCGACGGCGACAAAGACCCCACCCACACAGCGGGCGCAGTAGCTGGAGCAGTAGCTGCAGCGCTGATGGTGATAGTGGGATTGTCGGTGGCGCTGACCGTCACACTGGCACGGCCACTTACTTTTGTGCTAGCACCGGGGCTCACCTCCGATCGCTTTGAGTTGGCGGTATCGCTGGTGCGTATCACCGCATTAGGCACCGGATTTTTGGTTTTGTCGGCGTGGTGTCTGGGCGTGCTCAACAGTCATAGACGCTTCTTTTTGTCGTATGCCGCGCCGGTGTTATGGAACGCTCTACAGGTTGCGGCGCTGATAGTCGCTTGGCTGCTGGCGTTCGACCTAGACGATGTGGCACGAGCCTTGGCTTGGGGAGTAGCTGGTGGCGGCTTGGCACAACTGCTAGTGCAGCTACCACTAACTCTGCGACTAGCCAAAGGGCTGCGACTCAGATGGCTGCGCAACCATCGAAGCTTGACCGAAGTCCGACAGCGTTTCGGCCCGGCAGTGCTGGGCCGTGGCGTGGTGCAGATCTCGGCGTATGTCGATTTGATGCTGGCTTCGCTGCTGGCTACCGGTGCCGTGGCTGCGCTGTATCGGGGTCAGATTCTCTACATGCTGCCGGTGAGCTTGTTCGCGATGAGCGTGGCTGCTGCGGAACTGCCAGAAATGTCACGTCAAGCCGATGATCCGCTGGCATTAGCAGCACGATGTCGAGCCGCTTGTCGCAAAGTGGCTTTCTGGATGCTGCTGGCAACCGCCGTTTATCTCGCTGCCGGCGACTTGATAGTGGGTTTGTTGTTTCAAGGTGGTGTGTTCACCGAGCAAGACACGGTGGTTGTGTGGTTCGTGCTGGGTGCTTATGCGCTGGGTTTGACAGCCACCGGCTTGAGCCGGGTGCTACAGAACGTGTGCTACGCCAAAGGCGACACGTCCGGACCAGCACGGATCGCTGCGCTACGTGTGACGGTGGCTGCAGCGGTCGGCATCTTGGTGATGTTCCCACTTGATCGTGTGATCGTGACTTCGGGCGGCCTAGTGGATGACAACCTCAACGGCGGCTGGTTGGGGCTTGCTTGGGCGTTACCGGAAGCGCAGCGCTCGCTAGAAGACACGGTGCGTCTCGGTGCGGTGGGCTTGGCTATCGGTTCGGCGATAGCGGCATGGGTTGAGCTTGTGCTGCTAACCCGACGGCTTGTCGCTCATGACACGGTTCGTGAAGCATTGAGCGCACCGATCAGCGCAGCGGCGGTTACGTTCGCAGCAACCGCCGCGTTGAAGCTACTGATCGGCGACTGGCCGGTGCTGGTATCTGCACCGATTGCTGCGGGGTTCGCAGTGACGGTCTACGCCTTTGTTGCCTTCAGGCGTGGAGTCGCAGAGTCGCAGTTGCTGCTGGAACCGGCACGCAGAATCATCTGGCGCAATCGTTTGAGCACTGACGAACCGCTCTCGAATTCCGACGAGACGGACGAAAGCGAGTAGAGTCACAGTCGTGTGGAAAGTACTTAAGCGTCGTTGGAGATATTTCACTGCTCGTTTAGCAGGCCGACTCGAAGAAAGCGCCGACCCAAAGATTCAGTTAGAGCAAGCCATCGCCGAGGCACGCGAACAGCATCGTCGCCTCAAGGATCAAGCCGCCAACGTGATCGCCAACCACAAACAGACCGAGATTCGTCTCAACCGTGCCCTGTCAGATCTGGAAAGAGTCAACCGAAACGCTCGCCAGGCGATCATGATGGCCGAAGAAGCCAGCGCCGCAGGCGACACATCCAAAGCGGAGTCTTACACCAGCGCAGCTGAGCAGCTTGCCGGTCGCCTGATCAGCCTAGAAAGCGAGATAGAAGGCCTCAAGACGCTGCTGTTTCAAACTTCGGAGGCTGCTGACCAGGCCAAAGCAGCAGTGTCGCAGAACTCTTTGAGTCTTCAAGAGAAGCTGAGCGAACGACAGAAGCTTCTGGGGCAGTTGGATCAGGCAAGGATGCAAGAGCAGATGAACGAAGCCATGAGCACCCTGTCGGAGGCTGTGGGTGAGGATGTGCCGACGCTTTCAGAAGTCCGTGAGAAGATCGAAGCCCGCTACGCCAAAGCCAAAGGCGCTTCCGAACTAGTCGAACAAGACAGCAGCGAAGGCCGGATGCTGGAAATCGAAGCTGCTGCCCGCAACCAAGAAGCCAAAGCACGTCTCAGCCAACTACGCGAACAGCTAGGCATCGAAGCCTCATCCACCCAAACAGCCCCACCCCAAGAAATCCCCAACAAAACCACCAACTAACCCCCACCACAACAGCACACCAAGCCACTACTTATTGAAATAACCGCTTCAACCAGTCGATCAAGCTTGCTGCTGCGGACGCGGAAGCGTTGAGGTGGCCCGTCCCAATTGCGGAACCCATGGGACGCGCCGACGCTCTGACAGCAAGCCAGGCACCTACCTGCGCTTTGATAACAGGCTTGGGTCTTTCCGTCTCGGGGATACCGTCGACGAACTTCTGAGCCAAAGGCCAGATGATGTCTCCTTCGGGGATCAAGTCTGCGACTAGATCTTCGAGCTGTCCAGAATGCTGATTATCAGGCATGAGCCACACACCGACACGGGGACGGCCTTCAACCACCGTTCCCTCACCGACAGGTTGTCTCGGCAAAATGATGTTCCGGCGTTCACAACGATCACGGATCGTCTGCCAGCGGGAGGCGAGATTGTCATTGGCATCAGCGATCACCCCGAGAGCCAACCGACCCGGCACGGCTAACTCAACTGGAATGCTCTTGGAGAGTTCCGAAAACCCACCTTTCTGCACAATGTCAAAATTGCGGGTCAGATCAGATCGGTCGCACAGATGCTTAACAACATGCTCATCATCGGGGCCTTCTACGAGCAGTAATCGCTCAGGGTTCTTACCTGGCAAAACCACCGAGCCGTCACCGGACCTCTATGCCTTGGTCTGTCGCAGTCTGCAGTTCTTCCTCGGAATACTCCACCGCGCTTAGCCCGTCGGCATCACGCTCTAGACGGACCACGGTGCCGTCCGCATCTTCGTTCTCTCTGGAGGCGGACGCGAACCCCCTAATGCAGTCCCAGCCGTGAGTCGTGGCGATTACCTGGACGTTGTTGTCGGCAGCCGCACGCAACACCAGACTCCAGTACTCATGCTGCAACGAATGATGAATACCGTTCTCGGCCTCATCAAGCAGCAGCAAACCTCCACTCGCACCCGCCAACGCAGTTGCAACCCCAAATAGTCGAACGGCACCGTCACCGAGGCTCCGCAAAGGAACCCTGGCACCATCTTCAAGCCTGACCAAGATTCGGCGAAACCGAGAACGGGAACGGGAATCACCCGCAACCACCGCAACAGCATCAATCTGCTGACTCGCCGCCAGATTCAGAGCGCGAAGGGCAATCGGCTCTTGCTCAGTGAGTGCAATCTCCCCC
>JAPYNU010000103.1 GCA_028283245.1 Candidatus Aldehydirespirator catecholifindens
GCAACATGCTCCGCCGCTTGTGCGGGCCCCCGTCAATTCCTTTGAGTTTTAGCCTTGCGGCCGTACTCCCCAGGCGGGGCACTTAATGCGTTAGCTACGACACGGAACCCGTTAAGATAGGCCCCACATCTAGTGCCCAACGTTTACGGCGTGGACTACCAGGGTATCTAATCCTGTTCGCTACCCACGCTTTCGCTCCTCAGCGTCAGTACCGGCCCAGAGCACTGCCTTCGCTGTAGGTGTTCCTCCTGATATCTGCGCATTTCACCGCTACACCAGGAATTCCATGCTCCTCTACCGGACTCTAGTCAGCGCAGTATCGAATGGCATCTCCGGGTTGAGCCCTGAGTTTTCACATCCGACTTACGCAACCGCCTACGAGCTCTTTACGCCCAATAAATCCGGACAACGCTCGCCCCCTACGTGTTACCGCGGCTGCTGGCACGTAGTTGGCCGGGGCTTCTTCTGCAGGTACCGTCATTTTCGTCCCTGCTGAAAGGGGTTTACAACCCGAAGGCAGTCATCCCCCACGCGGCGTTGCTGCGTCAGGCTTTCGCCCATTGCGCAATATTCCCCACTGCTGCCTCCCGTAGGAGTCTGGGCCGTGTCTCAGTCCCAGTGTGGCTGATCGTCCTCTCAGACCAGCTACCCGTCGATGCCTTGGTGGGCCATTACCCCGCCAACTAGCTGATAGGCCGCGAGACCCTCCCAGAGCGCCAGAACATTTCCTCAGTTGGCCATGCGACCATCTGGGGGTATCCGGTATTAGCCAGGGTTTCCCCTGGTTATCCCAGTCTCCGGGGCAGGTTTCTCACGTGTTACTCACCCGTTCGCCACTCGACAGCAGCCCGAAGGCTGATGTCTCGTTCGACTTGCATGTGTTAAGCACGCCGCCAGCGTTCGTCCTGAGCCAGGATCAAACTCTCCGTTGAGATCTTGGGCACCGGCCGAGGCCGGGCTTTAGATCGGTTTGCTCGGCTTGCCTCCCCCGGCTGGGCCGGGTGCGTCAGCAGCCGTGCGTTTAGAGAGCCAGTCCTCTCCACTTGGGAGCGGTGAGGACTTCGGCTCGCCGGTTGTGGAAACAACCGGTTGGTCCGGCAGGCAAGCCGAACCATGAATTGACAGACGTCGCCTCGGGTTACGCAACCCAAGCCGACGCCCGCACTCGCTATGCGTCCGTCTCTTCCGTTTTCAAGAAGCAATCATGCACCGGCTGCGATAGCGATGAAGGCCGATAAGGCCTACTCGGTCGCGCCGATGGCACTGCTCCCTCGCCGATGGCTTACAGCCTTGGTGAGGGGTGACAGACCAAGTTAGCGGGTCTAGCAACGCAAGACAACCCGCGCAGCGCAATATTTTTGCGTCTTATGCGCAGTGTTTGAGTTGGGGCAAGAACTGCAAGCCCAATAACGGCTTTACCGACCTCTGTGTCGACAACGCTTAGCGCTCAGCGCTTCTTCTTGCGAGCCATTCCGTAGGCAGCGGCAGATCCGCCGTTGTTCCAGTTGTGGGCGAAGGACTGCTGGCTGGCTTCCGAGTGAGCGGCACCGTCGTGGCCGCCGCGCACTTCCTCTAGCTCTGCGTCGGTCAACTGCCGCTCTGCGGCTTCACTTGAAACAGTTTCTTTGCTCATTTGCCTTCATCTCCTTTGGGTTTGCTTGAGTGGATTTCTTGAGGTGTGACACTCAAGGTGCTGCCAATAACAGCCTGATAAAAGTATCACACGCCAGTCTTAGTGTCAACTCCCTTTCCCCAGTCAAATCCCCCCCTCCTCCCCCAGCCGGAGCGGCCCTAGGCGCGTCCTAGTCGACGACCAGCAGGTGGCGGTGGCGGCGACCTCGCTGCAGCAGCGCATAGCGCCCGTCTACCAACTCAAGCGGTTCGCTCGAAGAAGCGATTCGCTGACCGTTGACACGCACCCCGCCAGAGTCGATGGCGCGACGGGCATCGGAGCGTGAACTACAAACACCGGTCGCCGCAAGCACATCCACTAGGGGCTCATCGGCACCGACAGCTGATCCTGCTAGCTCGGTTTCGGGCACTATGCCGCGCAGTGCCTCCAGTTGCTGAGATGACAACGACGATAGATCCCCGAAGAGCGCTTCGGCGGCTAGACGAGCCTGTTTGGTGGTGCTGGCATCGTGAACCAGCGTGCATACCTCATCAGCCAAGCGCCGTTGAGCGATGCGCTCGTGAGTTGCTGAGGAATGGGCAGCCATGATCTCTGACACTTCGGCCACTGGCAACAGAGTGAGTTGCAGCAGCAGCCGCTCAACGTCAGAGTCGTCGGTGTTGACAAAGTATTGATGCAACTCGAACGGCAGGGTGCGTTCAGCATCAAGCCACACTGCCCCTTCGGCCGTTTTGCCGAACTTGGTGCCGTCGGCTCGGGTCATCAAAGGCCAAGTCAGGCCATGCACTGACACACCGCTGCGGCGCCGCACGAGGTCTATGCCCGCGCAGATGTTGCCCCACTGATCGGAGCCGCCGACCTGTAGGCGGCAGTCGTAATGCTCGAACTGCCACCAAAAATCGAAAGCCTGCAACAGCATGTAGCTGAACTCGGTGAATGAGATCCCCTGATCTCCTTGCATACGGGCACGCACCGAGTCTTTGGCGATCATCTGATTGACGGTGACGTGCTTGCCGACATCACGCAGGAAGTCGATCAGCGTTACTTGTTGGGTCCAGTGATAGTTGTTGACCAGCCGCGCTCCTGAATCCTCGTCGAAGTCAAGCAGCCGCCCAAGCTGGCGCTCAATAGCGGCGGCGTTGGCTTCCAGCGTGGTCGCATCAAGCAGGTTGCGTTCATCGGAGCGACCGCTGGGATCGCCGATCATTCCAGTTGCGCCTCCGACTAGCGCCAGCGGGCGGTGACCAGCATCGGCAAAGCGGCGCAACACCAGCACGCCTACCAGATGGCCGACATGCAGGCTGTCGGCGCTCGGATCAATCCCCAGATACAACGTCACCGGCGCAGCGTCGAGCAGCGCTCGCAGCGAAGCTTCGTCGGTGTTGTCCTGAAGCAGCCCCCGAGACCGCAAATCATCAAGCAGATCAACCATCAAATCCGTCCAACATCTCGCCAATGTCTCAACGCTTTAGATCGCCCGCACAGTGGTCTGGGAACATTCTCAAGGGTTCTTTGACATTCTCAAGAGTTGCTCAAGCCATGCGCTCACGGTCATCCAATAATCTAGCAGGCCGGTGTGTAGGTCAGGCAGGCCGGTGCGCCATAGGCACCGCAGGCCGGTGCGCCATCGGCAGGCAGGCCGGTGCGCCATAGGCATCAGAAATAAGGCTTTTCAGGGTGGAAAAGTGTGTTTTTCGATGTATAGTTAATCATCGTAAAACGTTGCAGAAGCGAATGTTACAAAAGCGAACATTCAGCGAATATGCAACGAACATACAACAGAGAAACATGGAGGCTGACCGTTGGAAATTATTGAGCGCGCCCGCGGAATGATGGTAGGCATCGGAGTCGGCAACCTTCTCGGTATCCCGTGGGAGTTCAGTATCAAAGCCCTGAGACGCGAGCAGCAACTGCATGGTCCTGTGCGGGAAATCACCGCCAAGGAGGGCTATCTCGACGATGATGATCTTGCCCAGGCGATCCTGCTCGCCGAAGCGTGCATCGATTCAGCGAACTTAGAAGGACTCAATGTCGAAGACCTCGCCCGACGGTTCTGGCACTGGGGCGAAACCAACGGAGCTGGCATGGGCGGATTGACCCACGAAGTGCTGACCATGTATGGCGGCTATCAGCCTCACAGGCTCTGGAGACAATTCGCACGATACGGCGAGGCCGCAACCGCAGACGCACGCAAACCCTGCGGTGCCGCAGCTGGCGATGCCGCCCGTCTCGCTTGGGAAGAGTTGGGCTGCTCCAGTGCAGGCAACGGCTCGGTGATGCGCTGCGGGGCGGTGGCGCTGCGCTGGATGCACGACGAGCAGGCTCTGGCTCGCAACAGTGTGACCTCAGCGGCCGTCACGCATTGGGATCCTCGCTGCGTGTGGTCGACCGTTCTTGCTGACTTCACGATCGCTGACTGTCTTCGCACAGGCCAGCTTGAGGCCGAGACTCTGATTGAGCGCTGCTCAACAGCCGTGCATTCGCTGCAAGGGCAGCTAGCTCGACCGGATCTGCCTTCCGAGCCGCCCGCCGCCGTGTTGGCGGCCGCCGAGGCTGCTTTGGCACCTGGCGCGAGCATTGACGACCTTGAGTTGGATAGCGGCGGCATCGGGTTTGCGCCTAAGGCCATGTCGGCGGTGTTGTGGGCTGCTCATCATGCTGAAAGCGTTGAGGACGGGCTTGTAACCATCGTCAACGCAGGAGGCGACACCGATAGCAACGCTCCTCCCTCTGGCGCGGCCCTCGGTGCGCGTTTCGGGCTTGATGGCATTCCGGCACGCTGGCGAGAGCGCACAGCCAAAATCCGCTCCTGGACTCCTGATACCGGCGAACTTGACGATTGGGTGACCTGGCCCGAGCGCTGGCCACTCGAAGACTACGCTGATCAAATCGTCGAGCTGTTGCCAAACTGACCGACTTTTCCCTCCCCTCCTCCGCCCGTTGACGAGACGGTAACGAGACGTTGACAATGAGTCCAGCGCCCTCATACGGGGCCAGTCCCAGTGGAGCAGCACCAGCGGGGCAACACCAGTTGAGTGCGTCCAAGCGCGGCGGGGCGTAGTGTCGGGCCGTGGCAGATGTGACTCGGCGGTGCAGTGTGGCAAGTTCACGGACACTGGGGCGTAGTGTCGGGCCGTGGTAGATGTGACTGATCTTTGCTATCTGTCAGCGGTTGATGCTGTTGGCATGTTCCGGCGGCGTGAGCTCTCGCCCCGTGAACTAATGGAGGCGATCATCTCCCGTGCTGAAGCGGTCGAACCTGCCATCAACGCCTTTACCGATACTTACTTCGAAGAAGCCCTCTTAGCTGCCGATGCCGCAGCCGATGCCTACGCAAAGGGTGTCGAACGACCGCTGGAAGGGCTGCCGCTCGCAGTCAAGGACGAGGTACACGTCAAAGGCCAGCGAGCAACCGAAGGGTCGCTACTGTTTGCCGATCAGATCGCTGCCGACACCGACCACTTCGCTCAACGACTAATTGACGCAGGCGCAGTAATACATGCCCGCACCA
This sequence comes from Candidatus Aldehydirespirator catecholifindens, assembly GCA_028283245.1. Lineage (GTDB taxonomy): Bacteria > Actinomycetota > Acidimicrobiia > Acidimicrobiales > Aldehydirespiratoraceae > Aldehydirespirator > Aldehydirespirator catecholifindens. Next base: position 5,145 of record JAPYNU010000103.1, read on the forward strand.
CCACACCAGAGTTTTCGATGGCTGTGGTCACTTGGTCGCATCTCCACGGCGTGACCCGAAACCCGTGGAATCTCAGCATCACCTGCGGCGGATCATCAGGCGGTTCTGGAGCGAGCCTCGCTGCGGGAACCTGCACGCTGGCCACTGGATCCGACATTGCCGGGTCGATCCGGATTCCGGCATCACTCAACGGACTTATGGGCTTCAAGCCGCCGTGGGGACGTGTCGCGGAGTCTTGGCCGTGGAACCGTGACACATACGCGGCTTCGGGCCCGTTAGCTAGAACCGTTGATGACTCCGCTCTGTTGCAGAACATTGTCTCGGGACCGCTCAGCAGCGACATGTTCTCATTGCCCCCTTACCGGCTGCCCGAACCAGTCCCGCCTGGACGTGGTATGCGAGTGGCTGTGAGCGCTGACCTCGGCTACTTCGATGTCAGCGGCGAAGTGACTGAGGCTTTGGCCTGTGCAGTTTCTGTGCTTGAAGCAGCCGGTGTCGCCTGCGTGCCGGTGGAAATCGGCTGGACTGATGAAGCTCTGACGACGGCGGTCACCCATCTGGACTTCCTAAGCCGCAGCGTGCTGAAAAGCATGCTTGATGGCGACGGCGAGAACGGCGACGGCGAGAACGCCGCAAACGGGGACGGCGGGGACAGCTACAGTGACCGCACTAAAGGCAGCGGTGACAGCAACGTAGCCAGCAAGCTCACTCCCTACATCCGCACCTGGTTTGAAGACCGCCCAGAGGTTACCGTGGAGAAGTGGCAACAGAGTTGGAGCTACGGCGAGCAGATGCACGCCGAACTGTATGACAAAGTGTTTGGTGCGGGCTTTGACGCGCTGCTGTGCCCGACGCTAACACGAACCGACATTGCGGCTGATCTCGGGCGTGTTGAGTCATCTGATCTGCACAACCAACTCGACTTCTGCATGACCTATCCGTTCAATATTCTGGGACGGCTGCCGGTGATGAACGTTCCAGTGGCTGTGGCCGCCTCTACCGGCGTGCCGATCGGCATGCAAATTGTGGGGCCGGTCCACGCTGATGCCACCTGCTACCGGTTGGCTGCGTCGCTGGAGTCCGAGTCAGGCTGTTTCTTCGAAAGGCACCGCCCAGCCCTCAACTAAACCTGAATCATGCATTGACCATGCCACCCCAACAAGTCACCCACTATGTCAGTAGCGGATGGTTGTAAGTAGCGAACAGCTGGATCAGCGCAAAGCGCGGCGCATCATCGCCTCGTAGACACCGTCACCCAGCCATTTGCGCACCATTAGCGCTGGCCGCGCCAAATAGCCCTTCACGTATCTACGGCGCGGCTTGTCAGCGGTGGCAGCCTCAACATAAACCTCTGCCAGCACCTTGGCGTCGGTGCCGCGGGTTGCCATGCGGGGGTCTTGCATCATCCGCTGAAACGGCTCTAGCTGCGACTTGTAGGCCGAGTCGGGCGAGCTTCCAATGATCTGGGTGCCCATAACTTCGGCAAACTCAGTGCGAACACCGCCAGGCTCAATGAGTACCACATCAATGTTGAAAGGCTTGGTCTCAAAGCGCAGACAATCCGACCAACCCTCTAGTGCATGTTTAGTGGCGTGATACCAAGCCCCAAAAGGCGTAAAAACCCGGCCCCCCATCGACGAGATATTGACGATCCGTCCGCCACCCTGCTCTCTCATGTGAGGCAACACCAGTTGCGTCAGGTGAGCTAAACCAAAGAGATTGACCTCAAACTGATACCTGGCATCTTCGAGTGACACATCTTCAACTGGCCCATACAGGCCAAAGCCTGCGTTGTTGATTAACACATCAACACGACCTTCGCTATCAATCACCTGCTTGACAGCCCGCTCATTGTCTTCGCTTTTGGAGACATCCAACTCAACTGGAGTGATGCCGTGCTCTTCTAGGTCGGCCATGCGATCCAGCCTCCGAGCACCTGCATAAACCCGATGGCCCTGGGCTGCTAGTTGCAGAGCGGCCTCACGACCCATGCCCGAAGACGCTCCCGTAATCAATACAACCTTGCTCATAGCTCTACTCTCTTTGACGGTTTGATGGATTGATATGCGACGATAGCAACCAACTACCAACATTGGCAGAAAGTCCACCGAAAGGCAAGACTCATACCAATGACCTCCTCGGACTCTTCGTATTTTTGGTTGGGTGGGGCGGGGGCTCAGTAGCTGTCTGGGGTTGAGCGCAGGAGACCCCTGAATCGCTGCTGTCAAGGCAAGGCGAGCTATCCAGTTGCTTCTGGTCTGCAGGTTCTATGCAGATTATCCTCAGTATTTTAAAGTAATTTAGAATATATTTTGTGGCTTCAGGTTGTTTTGTCACACCCACTATCTATACTGCTGTTCATGATCACACAGATCGCTCGGAGAACCGAAACCGCAGCTAACGAACTGCTCAGCGCCGTTGATGGCGGTGATGCTTCTTGTGACGAGTTGCGTGAAGTGCTGCGTGTGACCCGTTGCGTGGCGGCAGCGATTGCGTCTGTGCAGACCACATCAGCAGAGTTGATCGCCGCAAGGGAGCGTCATGGTGACGGTGGTGCTGAAGTGCTGGCCGTGTCTGCTGGACTGTCGCAAAGCGAAGCCCATAGCCAGGTCAAAGTTGCACAAGCCGTGCGCAAAGTGCCTGAACTGCGTGACGCTGTGCAATCAGGTGAAGTGCCGCAAGCTAATGCGCGTAGGTTGGCTGACGCGATCACCAAAGTTGGCTCTGCTGCGGTAGCAGGCAATGCCGAACTGTTGCAGCAGGCATCGTCGATGCGGCCAGAGCAGTTCAAACACAGCGCGAATCGTTGGGTCACTGCTCAACAGGCTGACAAAGGTGCTTGTGAACATGCACGCCAGCGTGCTAAACGATATTTGAAGTTCTATGACACCCAAGACGGCATGATTGCTTTGCATGGCGAGTTCGACAAGATCACCGGCACACGCATCTCAAACCGGATACGGCATCTCGCTAAGCAGCTCTTCAACAACGATCAACGGCTCCCCAAAGACCAGCGCCGTGAGTTCGCTCAATGCATGGCAGATGCCCTAGACCACCACACCACTAGCCGTGGCGTTTCCAGCAACAAACGCTCTGTCAGCGGAGTCAGCAGCGAAAAGGCTGCTACAACCCCAAACAGCAGCATCGGCGATGATCTAGGGGGCGGAACTAGCCGAAATGAGACTGCCGTAACTGATACCAGAGCCAAACGCGCTGTCAGCGCGAAGGGCAACGGAACTGTCAGTGCCAACAGAACCAGCAACCTAGACAACACAACCCAAAACAAAGACAACAACAACGATGGGAATGCCACGAACAGCAACGCTGAAGACACCACGCCCGGTGACATGACTTCCTTGCAAAGCGCCGATCGCTTTGAAGGTTGTGCAAGCAACAGCAACGATGGGTGCGCCACTACCAGCGACGGTGGGGATAGCGCACACGACACCACAGCATCCAACAACGATGCGAGCACCGCTGCTGATGATGTTCAGCCCGATAGTGCTGGTGGTGGGGGTTGGGTTGCTGATATCACGCTGGTAGCTCACGTTGACGACACCACCGGTGAGTTGATCGCTGAACTCTCAGACGGCTCACGCTTACCTAAAGCAGTGCTAGAAGAACTGTCGTGCAATGCGCGTTGGACGGGTTTGGTGTATGACCGTTGCGGTGACGCTATCTGGCGCAGCCGATCCCGAAGAACAGTCACCGACACGCAATGGCAAACACTGCTCACCACCTACAGGGGCTGTTTCCATTGCGGAGCACCACCACAAATATGTCAAGCACATCACATCATCCCCTATTCGCAAGGTGGAGCCACCAGTGTGAAGAACATGGTGATGGTGTGCTGGAACTGCCACCACAGAATCCATCACCACAACTGGCAAATCCATGAACACCCAGACGGCAGCCACACCCTTCACCCATCCAACAACCCAAGCACCCAACCTCGTTACGGGCCAGCCCACGCCGATGATCACCCACCAGGGTTAGACGCTGCGGCTTGAGCGCTGAGTGGTGGCTGCTTGTTGGGCGAGTTGATCGGCTATGTCGTTCCATTCGTCGCCAGAATGGCCCTTCACCCAGCGAAAACTGATCTCAGCTTGGCGAGACAGATACAGCCCAATCAGCGGTTCCCACAGGTCACGGTTGGCTACAGGCTGGCGTTTGGAGTTGCGCCAGCCGCGGCGCTGCCATCCTTCATACCAGCGATCACGGAAGCAGTTGACCACATAAGTGGAGTCAGACACCACCTCAACCGAGCCCGATATCTCGCCGAGTGCCTCTAGCACAGCACGCAGTTCCATGCGCTGGTTGGTGGTGGTCGCCTCGGCACCGCAGGCCCAATCGCCCCCTGGGATCACCCAGCCCCAGCCTCCAGGCCCAGGGTTTCCGATGCAGGCACCGTCGGTGTAGACCACAGTCCCGCAAGAACCGCCATCAAGTGACATGCCTGCAATCGTCGCGCATCAGCTGTCGGCAGTCGCGCATAGCGCAAAACCGATCATCTTGCTGCCGCACATCACACACCAACCACAACCAACAGCCACCACAATCGCGCACAGCGCAAAACCGCATTTTCTTGCTGTTTCAACCGGCAGATGCTCCCCCAGTTCAAGCCAGTTCATTGTGCATAGCGCGCAAAACCGCATTTTCTTGCCATTATTAGGGGTGATGGCCGACCATTTCTTGCGCCAACTTCCTGATATTGACCCCGCCGAGACCCAAGAGTGGCTGGATTCGCTTGACGCTGTAGTTGCGGCCAGCGGGCGCGAGCGGGCTCGCTACATCGTCGCAACGCTGCTAGACCGCGCCAAAGAACAACAGGTGGGCCTGCCTCCCACCACCTACACGCCCTACATCAACACAATCCCTGCTTCGCAACAACCTTTCTTCCCGGGAGACGAGCAGATCGAACGGCGCATCCGTCGTTTCATCCGTTGGAACGCAGCAGCCATGGTGATACGAGCCAACAAAACCGCAGACGGCATCGGCGGCCATCTGTCCACCTTCGCCTCCTCCGCGTCGCTTTACGAGGTCGGCTTCAATCATTTCTTCAAAGGCAAAGACGACGGCGGCATCGGCGATCACATCTATTTTCAAGGTCACGCCGCACCCGGCGTCTACGCACGGGCCTACCTAGAAGGGCGTCTCAGCAGCGCCGAACTTGACAACTTCCGTATGGAGGTCAACAAAGACGGCCTATCGAGCTATCCCCACCCGCGGCTCATGCCGGACTTCTGGGAGTACCCGACCGTTTCGATGGGCTTGGGGCCGATCAACTCCATCTACCACGCTCGCTTCAACCAGTACATGCACAACCGCCACATTGACGACACCTCAGCCGCCACAGTGTGGTGCTTCCTCGGTGACGGCGAATGCGACGAACCCGAGACTCTGGGTGCCATCGCATTAGCGGGACGCAGCAGCCTTGACAACCTGAAATGGGTGATCAACTGCAACCTGCAGCGACTTGACGGCCCGGTGCGAGGCAACAGCAAGATCATCCAAGAACTCGAAGGCGTGTTCCGCGGCGCTGGCTGGAACGTGATCAAAGTGATCTGGGGCACCAAATGGGACGAACTGCTGATGCGCGACATTGACGGAGCGCTGCTCAACAAGATGGGAACCACCGTCGACGGCGAATACCAGCGTTACGCAGTAGAAACCGGCGACTACATCCGTGAGCATTTCTTCGGGCCTGACCCCCGACTACGCAAACTGGTGGAGCATCTCAGCGACGAAGAACTGAGAGTGCTCCCACGAGGCGGCCACGACTACCAGAAGGTCTACGCAGCGTTCAAAGCCGCCACCGAAGTCACCGGCCAACCCACAGTGATCCTCGCCAAAACCATCAAAGGCTGGACCCTCGGTGAAGGCTTCGAAGGTCGCAACGCCACCCACCAGATCAAAAAGATGAGCACTTCGCAGCTGATGGAACTGCGAAGCCGGCTGCACATGGAAGACAACATCACAGAAGCGGATCTGGCTGACGGCACTCCGCCGTATTTTCGGCCTGCGCCGGACTCGCCTGAGATGCGTTACATGATGGAGCGTCGCCGTGCCCTCGACGGAGCAGTCCCTCGCCGGGTGGTGCGCGACCGCAGGCCGGTGACACTTCCCGAGAGCGGCCCTTTCCTTGATCTTCGCAAAGGCTCCAGCGGCCGCAAAGTCTCTACCACGATGGTGCTCACATCGCTGCTGCGTGATCTGATGCGAGACCAGCATTTCGGGGCACGGGTGGTGCCGATCGTGCCTGACGAAGCCCGCACATTCGGCATGGATTCGCTGTTTCGCGAGTTCCGCATCTACGCACCGCACGGCCAGCTTTACGAACCGGTTGACCATGACCTGCTGTTGAGCTACAGCGAATCCACTGATGGGCAGATCCTCGAAGAGGGCATCACCGAATGCGGCTCCATGGCGAGCTGGCTGGCAGCAGCCACGTCGTATGCCAACCTCGGAGTGCCGATGGTGCCGTTCTATGCCTTTTATTCGATGTTTGGATTTCAGCGGGTAGGAGATTCGATCTGGGCGGCGGCTGACGCTCGGGCGCGTGGGTTCTTGATCGGTGCCACAGCGGGACGCACCACGCTGCTAGGCGAAGGCTTGCAGCATCAAGACGGCCACAGCCATGTGCTGGCTTCGACAGTGCCGTCTTGTGAATCTTATGACCCGGCTTTCGCTTATGAACTGGGTGCAATCATTGATGAGGGTCTGCAGCGGATGTATCCGCCGGAAGCCGCCAACGGTGCAGACGTGTTCTATTACATCACCATCTACAACGAGAACTATGAACAGCCGCCACGACCTGATTATGTGAGCGACTCCGACATCACCAGCGGCCTCTATAAGTTCAGTGACGGGCCAGGCGGTCGCAAGCGCTGCGCCACGATCCTGTTTTCGGGCTCGGCGGTAGGTGCGGCGCTTGAAGCACAGCAGCTTCTAGCTGATCATCACGATGTCTCAGCCGAACTGTGGAGCGTCACGTCATATCAGCGGCTCAGGCGTGAAGCTTTAGACACCGAGCGGCGTAACCGGCTGCATCCCCAGTCGGAACCAAATATGGCGATGGTCACACGCAAGCTGCAGGACTCTGACGGGCCGATCGTGGCTGTTACTGATTACATGACCTTGGTGCCTGACCAGATTGCTCGTTTCACTCCACGACCGCTGCATGTGCTCGGCACTGATGGATTCGGGCGATCCGACACACGCGAAGCGTTGCGGCGTTTCTTTGAAGTGGATGCCTGCAACATTGTGATCGCCGTTTTGTCGGCTTTGATGGACAACGGCGAAGCCACAGGCGATGAAGTCGCAGAGGCTATGGTGCGTTACGGTGTTGAATCTGAACGAGACGACCCCGGCGATCCCGACACAGGGGCAAGGCTGACCTCCAAGTGACTAATCAACTCTTGAACCACAGGACCCGCAAAACTCGCAAAACATTGAAGCAGCGCTTTGGTTTGCGAACTCGGACTTTGAGTTTGGTTGCCCTGCTTGTGGTGGTGGCGCTAGGGGCGAGCAGTTGCGGATCCGACGACCCGACCAGCGTTGAGGCAACTCAGCCCGAAGCCACCGAATCGCAGGCCCCCTCTGATGGCAATGCCGACGACACTGCTAGCGAACCAGAACTAGAAACCGATTCCGAGTCGCAAGCTGAGTTAGCGGCTGCTGAGGCTCGAGCTGAGGCTGCACAAGCCGCCGAAGCAGCACGAGCCGAAGCAGAAGCAGCCGCAGAAGCTGCACAAGCTGCAACCGAAGCGGAGAAGAAAGCCCAAGAAGCTGCACAGATCGCAGCAGAAGCAGACGAGCAAGCCGCTGCTCAAGCTGCCGCTCAAGCCGAGGCAGAAGCCGCAGCCGAAGCTGCCGCTCAAGCCGAAATCAAAGCAGCCGAGGAGGCCGCCGAAGCAGCCGCTCAAGCCGAAGCCGAGCGTATTGCCGCTGAGGCTGCCGCCGCTGCTGAGGCACAAGCACAAGCCGCCGCTGAAGCCGAAGCCGCCGCTCAGGCAGCAGCGGCCGCCGAGGCACAAGCTCAAGCGGCTGCTGAGGCCGCTGCTAGAGCTGAAGCCGAGGCCGCGGCTGCCGAAGCAGAAGCAAAAGCGCAGGCCGAAGCCGCTGAAGCAGCCGCCAAAGCTGCTGCTGAAGCCGAAGCCGCAGCGGCCGCCGCCGAAGCCGCCGCAACTACCACCACGACAACTACCACGACGACAACTGTTGCGGTAGTGGCCAACCAGGTGCCGTCGCAGGAGATGATTGATCTGCGCAGCGGCAAGACCGTCAACTTGAGCGACTATGCGGACGGATCGAAGCCGCTGCTGTTGTGGTTCTGGGCACCCCATTGACCGACCTGTCGGAGAGATGCACCGGACGTTGAGCAGTTCGCTCAAGACAACAAAGACAAAGTCATAGTGGTGGGCGTTGGTGGCACTGACACCTTGTCGCAGGCGCAGGACTTCCTAGCTAGACACGGCGGGCCGCCCAACCTTTTGTGGAGCAGCGACCTAACCGCTTGGCGCCATTACCGCAGCGGCAACCCTCAAGCTGTGTTGCTTGACCCATCAGGTGCCGCCGACTCCCAGATCACCAAACAATCCGGTTTTGACGCAAGCCGTTTCGAAACAGCTTTGACACAACTCGGCTAACCCAACCCCAGTAGACTCTTCGTTAGCAGTTTCGTTAGCAGCACAGCGGCAAAAAGCACATCAACGCCAACTGCGCACTTTGACTAAAACCGTCTCGGGTTACTACCAGCGGCTCACTGCAGGCTCGCTGACGGCAGGCTGCCAGCGACGCAAGCAAAGACTTAGAACGGCACAATGAACTCTGTGTTGCAAAGTGTGCCATTTAGCTGTGCTGCTGGCATCGCAGAAAGAGACTTAGAACCTCGTGAGAGCATCATCAGTAGCTGACAGCCGTTGCCGGATGCACAATTGGGTGATGAATTCACGCCCAAAGGCTGCTTTTGCGGCGGTGCTCATGGTTGCGGTATTAGCAACGGGCTGTTCATATGAGTTGCGTAATGTGAGCTTCGACGTGGAGCGGCTCGTTACCGCACAGTCATCACGTGTCTATGACCGCAACGGCACGCTCATCACCGAACTGCGAGGCGAACAGCGTCGCACCGATGTCACCGACATCGCTGACATTCCCGAAGTAGTACGCAACGCAGTTGTCGCCATCGAAGACGAGCGTTTCTATGAGCATGACGGTGCCGACCTCAAAGCCATCCTGCGCGCGGCCCGCAGCAACGTTGCTAGTGGCGGGATCAGCCAAGGCGGTTCAACCATCACCCAGCAGTACGTCGGCAATGTCTTTCTTGACCGCTCCGATGAGACCCTAACCCGCAAAATCGAAGAGTTCTTCCTGGCTCGACGCTTCGAGCAGTTTTTCACCAAAGACTTCATCTTGTTGCGCTATCTGAACTGGGTATATTTCGGTAACGGTGCCTATGGCATCGAAGCCGCTGCCAGGCAATATTTCGGTGCTCCTGCCTGCGAGCTGGCCACCACCGCAGCTGAACGTGGTGTCGGAGCCTGTCTTAAGGTCACCGAACTCAACTTAGAGCAGGCTGCCCTGCTGGCCGGTTTGATTCAGCGTCCGAGTGCTTTCGATCCTTACCGCAATCCGCAGGATGCTAGGCGGCGTCGCAATCTGGTGCTTGATCGGATGCTGTTCAACGGGTTTATAACTGCGGTTGATCATGAGCGCGCCAGCGACGAGCCGATCGTGCTGATCGAAGACATCCCAGTGCTGGAGCAGCGCTATCCGGCTGCATATTTCGTGGAGGATGTGAAGCAGTGGTTCCTTGACAATCCCGATTTCGGACCCACTCGCGAATACCGTACGCAACTGCTGTTTGAGGGCGGTCTCGACATCTACACCACCATTGATCTCGGCTTGCAGGCCCGTGCAGAGGCTGCCGTGGAAGCGATCCTGCCTGACAATGATGCCAACCCTGATGCAGCCGTGACTGTGCTAGGTCTCGGCAACAACGACAACGGTCATGTGCTGGCGATGGTCGGCGGGCGGGACTTCTTCGGTGATGCCCCCGACGCCAAATTCAATCTGGCCAGTGGCAAAGGCAGGCAAGCCGGTTCAGCCATGAAACCAGTGGCCTTGGCCACGGCTCTGACTCGGGGCTTCCAGGTGACCGAAAACTACGATGCCCCCGACAAAATTGAGATTGATCGGCCTGATGTGTGCGGGCCGTTGTGGACTGTGCGAGGTGGCTTGGGTTCACAGCCAGAAGAGCCGGTGGAGATCAACCTGATTGAGGCGACTCAACGCTCAATCAATACCGTGTATGCACAGCTGATGGTGGACATCCGTCCGGCTAATTTCGTGACCATGGCCGAACGGCTGGGCCTTAAACAGAGCCGGATTGCACCGATTTGCGCTGGGGTGTTGGGCACCGAGGATGTCAACACTGTGGAACTGGCGACGATCTTCTCGACTTTTGCCCGTTCGGGACGGCGTGTGGATCCGGTGATTGTCACAAGGGTCACCGAACCCGACGGCACTGCGCTTTATCGTCACATCAGTGATGCCGTGCCGGTGTTGGATGCTTCGGTGGCAGAGCAGATCAACTGGGTGCTTGAAGGCACCATCACCAACGGCACCGGCAGGCGTGCCGCGCTTGACCGGCCCGCCGCGGGAAAGACCGGCACAGCCCAGAACTATGCGGATGCAACGTTCGTGGGATACACGCCTCAGCGCGCGGCAGCGGTGTGGGTGGGGTTCCCGGATGCGCAGATACCGATGAGGCCACCCACCACCAGCATCGAAGTGGCGGGAGGCACCTACCCGGCGGAAATTTGGCGAGAGGTCATGCTCGCTGCACATGACGGGATCGCACCGGCAGGGTTGCCGTCGGTGCCAGTGATCACCCTGCCGCCACAGCAAACCGAAACTGTGGTCATACCTGATCTTGTGGGGCGTCAATGGGGTGATGCCGAACTCGCTGCTCTGCTAAGCGAACTGCGGCTTAATGTGGTGGCTGTCGAAGTAGAGACCGCTGATTTCCCGCCGGGCACGATCATCAGGCAGGCACCGGCGGCAGGGTCAGAGCAGCACAGCAGGATCACGGTAACGGTGGAGGTAGCAGCAGCACCCAGCCCACCGACACCTGAGCCAGCAGCACCCGGCCCGCCGACACCTGAGCCGGTGACACCCGATACTGAGCCACCTGAGCCAGCACTACCTGAACCGGTGACACCCGATACTGAGCCACCTGAGCCAGCACTACCTGAACCATCTGAGACATCTGAGCCGTCGCAGGTGCCTGAAGCATCGCAAACAACCGAAACACCGCAAGCGACTGATTCGCTCGACTCGCAAGGAGCCCCTAGCTGATGACCGCCAATCCGGCCGAGGTGCCAGCGGACACACCGCCACAGAAACCTGTTGGTTGGAGGCTGGCGGGTCGCTGGCTGGCAGGGGTGTTCATTGCAGGCAGTTTCGTGTTCTGGGCTTGGGCTTTCTCGCCGTGGGCTCGTAGCGAGAACCCGGCTCGCCTCGACGATCGAGATTTCGCGGCCTGGGCCGACCAGCGCTGCGCTGAAGCTCAAGAAGTGATTAACGCTCTGCCCTCGGCACGTCAGGCAGGTTCACGAGCGCAACGCGCCGATGACATTGACCGCGGCAGCGATGCTGTGGCTTCGCTGGTAGCAGATCTGCGTAGTCGCGCTAACGCGTCACTGACCGACACAACGCTCAGCGAAGGTCCCGCCGACACCGAACTGATACGAGGCTGGCTCGCGGACTGGGATGTCTACCTAGCTGACCGCCGCAGCCACACTGTCAAGTTGCGCACTGCAAGCGATGACACCCCCGACCGGGAACTGCGTTTCTTGCTGTTGGACATGACCGAGGGCAGCACCTACACCGAACGCATGGACGGCTTCGCCAGACTAAACAACATGGACAACTGCCAAGTCCCCGGCGACGTCTGACACACTCACCCCAAGCTCCAGATAATTCTAAACGCATCCATAGGCTCTTCAAACAACTCGGTGACCTAAAGATGCTTGAGAGGTCATCAAAGCTGAAGAACTGCTTCGGATGCACATCTGGCGGTAGTATCAAGACCTGTACCCTGCCATACCAAAGCATAGCAAGCGTTTCAGTGCTAGAATACTAAAGATGTACCTCAACCGAATTCAGATTCACCACTATGGCCCAATAGAAAAGTTGGACATCTCTCTTCCGATATCAGGTGGAGTACCGCAACCAGTTCTGCTAGTAGGCCAGAACGGTGCAGGTAAGACCATCTTGCTATCACATATTGTGAACGCTCTCTTGTCAGCAAAAGCCATAGCATACCCCAATACCCCAGAGGTTGAAGAAGACAAAGTCTATAAGGTCAGAAGTTCTTTATACATCACACTAGGCAGTCAGTATTATTTCTCAAGAGTCGACTTCGAAAACGGCCACTCAGTCAGTGAGCTTCACCTTAAGAGCAGGCGAGACAATTATGAAGACATGCCTACTGGTATCAATGAAAGCTCAGCCAAAGAACTCTGGGAGAAGATCAAATCGCACGAGAACGATGTGCAAGGCATTAGCTTCTACTTATCAGAAGAGCAACAAGAGAATGTTAAGGACAGCATAAAAAGACAATGCGTTTTGTACTTCCCGTCAGATCGTTTTGAAGAGCCAGCCTGGCTGAACAAAAAGCACTTATTAGACCCGCCAAGTAGAATAAACGTTCCCTATACGAGGGACACACCACGCGACAGATCATAGCATCATCACCTCTACGCAGCAACCAAGACTGGCTCTATGATGTAGTTACCGATCGCTGTATGTTTGAGTTGCAGAAAACGACCGCAACTCTTTCAAGCGAGATGCCTAATACACCTATACCTATAACATTGCTAAGAGGCTACTCAGGTGCCGCTACCAACGCATTCGATCAGGCTATTCACTTGCTTCAAGTTGTTTTGCAAGACCCACAAGCTCGATTTGGATTTGGGCAACGGCCTCACCGAAATATTTCCATATGCAGCCAAGACATCGCAACGGTGCCCAATATGTTTCAACTATCCAGTGGAGAATCTTCGCTACTGAACTTGGGACTTTCAATTCTGCGCGATGCTGATCTATCAAGCCTTAGACCAGAACAAGCATCCGACATTCATGGAATCGTCATAATTGATGAGATTGACTTGCACCTTCATGCAACTCAGCAGCACGAGATTTTACCAAATTTGATCAAAATGTTCCCGAAAGTGCAGTTCATAGTTACTACCCATTCACCATTGTTTGTACTAGGGATGCAGCGCGAGTTCGGAAAGGATGGTTTCTCTCTGTATCAATTACCAGAAAGTATACGGATCAATCCAGAAGAATTCAGTGAGTTTGGTCATGCATACTCAACACTAAAGAAGTCACAGGCATTTGAACAAGATATTCGTGCTGCAATGCGTGATGCGAACAAACCATTAGTGTTTGTAGAAGGAGCAATAGATAAGAAGTATATCGAGAGAGCTTTTGAATTGCTTGATATGAGTGATACTGCACAGAGAGTGAGCATAGTCGATAAAGGTGGCACTGGAAATTTGGAGAAACTCTGGCAAGCTCTAACGAAACTAGATACAACAGTGTTAAGTCAACCTATGTTAGTTCTATTTGACTGTGATGCAAAGAAGTCTGAGGCTAGTACCGAAATGATTTATAGGCGCACAATCAATTTCTGTGTAGCAAACCCTATTCAAAAAGGTATTGAAAACCTGTTAGGAAAGAATACCCTAGAACGTGCGATCCATAAAAACCCTAAATTTATCGATATCCACGATGAACACAACTCTACCGTGCGCGGTGAGAAAAAGATAATTCCTACAAAATGGTCAGTTAACCCTGATGAAAAAATGAACCTATGCACTTGGATTTGTGAGAATGGTCAGCCTGAGGACTTTAGTGAGTTTCAATCGATTTTAGAATTGATTAGTGAATTAGCAACTGTAGAAGAACCCTCGGGTTAACTCATTTTCGTGCCTCATAGCACTGATCTACCGACACTGATCTATCGCTCTTTGATATGACCACATGCACTGCTCTGGCGGTTTGAGTCATTCGGGCAGAAAACTCTTTTGTCATTAGCCAACATTAAGCCGTTATGGCTCAAACCGCTTCACTCTCTCTGACGCCCAGTGCTCAAGCGCTTGATCGCGTGCCCAAGCTAAGTCCACGAGATCATCCGCTGAAGCTACCGCCAACTCTCCCGCTTGTGTGATTTCTTCGCGCAGTTCATCAAGATGAACGCGTCTGTTGCCTTTTCGATTGTTATGATACGGGCACAGTGGTGCACGATTATCTATTTCATGTCTACCTCTCTTAGATTGGGGATCAATGTGATCAAGCTCAAAGTTCCTTATCGTCTGTTCAATTATTGGGCGTCCAAAGGAACTAATCTTCCAGTTCGCAAAGCCACAGCACCAAGCACGCCATCCTGACAAGCCAAGCAGAAAAGTTAATGTTTCTTCACGAGAAAATATGCTCGCAGGGATCTTGTAAGTACGTGGTGGCAACGGTTTGATCATCTCAATATTTTCGTCTAGCGATATGCGCGTTGGTAACTCATGGGGCCCGAGGATCCTAACATCAGCTCTAGCTAGAGATTCACCTTCATGAGCTAGCACACCTTCAGGTGCTTCACCATCAACGGCATACCCGAACTTCCTGAATTGGCGACGTAGTACTGTCATGGCTCTAGGAGAAATATCGCAAGCTACCCAATCACGCTGAAGATTCTCAGCAGCAACTGGGACATATGCACATCCTGCGAACGGGTCTAATACTAAGTCTCCAGGGCGACTGGAAGCCTCAATAATCCGTTGAGCGAGCGCAACAGGCTTCTGAGTAGGGTAACCGGTACGTTCATGCGAGAAATTGATTAGTGGTTTAATATCGTTCCATACATCGCGAAGAAATACATCAGCATAATAGCGGCCAGCATCATCTATTTTAGTAGAGAAAAATGGCTTTTCATAGAAGACGCGTTCCTGAATTGGATTATGATTGTATTTATTTGATTTTACATAGAAGAGTAAGGTGTCATGCTTCCGAGGCCACCAACGCTTACTGACCCCACCAGTACGGTACGACCAAATGATGTCATTCCGGAAGTTGGTAGTTCCAAAGATTGCATCTAGCAGCAGTCTGAGATAGCTATTTGCTGTATGATCACAATGAAGGTAAAGGCTTCCGCTTTGCTTTAAGACACGGTGACATTCAATCAGTCGCACAGCCATATATGCTAAGTAGGCTGCCATTCCTTCACCATGCGTATAGCGAGTCGTCTCAATTACATCCAGTACTTTTGGTCTTGTGTACTTGATCTGGTTCATCCATTGCTCATGAACATCTTCCTCCCATGACCAGATATCTCCAAATTTGGCTGTACCACCTTCTGTGGGCCATGTTACATGACTCTGCTCTGCATCATTCGCATTATGAATGCCCCAATCTTTCATTTTATTAATCTCTTGTTGTTTTTCAGTATCCGTCAGAGGTGGTGTCAGGTCACCGACAAAAGTGTCGTTCTTAGCAAAGGGCGGATCTGTGCAAATC
>JAPYNU010000104.1 GCA_028283245.1 Candidatus Aldehydirespirator catecholifindens
TTATTATACTGTGGTAGCCGCGGCGAGAAGAAGTGCAGTAGCAACTCAGTGATACCCCCAACGCCAGAAGTTATCCAACTTCTGTGGGGAACCCCTCACCCATAGGCGAAGTAATAACAATTATTATTTACTCGCCAACCCCGTGCATGATCCTTTACGACAGAGAAGCCTCAGTCTCTGGCTATGACCCAACCTAACCAACCACGAAGAGTCGAAATCTGTGCATGCCTACGGGCTTCGACGGAGTTTCCAGTCGTGCCAGCCGTCTGTGTCGAAACACAAAATCGGCCAATCATGACGACAATCAGGAGCGTGAGCAGGGCCCGCATCGACTGCTACCCAAACAGCATCAATACCCCGCAGATCGATCGGAACTAATCCTCCCAGCCCTGTGTATCTCAAGAAAGACATCGCCTCAGACCTACCTGCCTTGTGTTGGTCGCCGACGGTCAGCCACACAAACAAGTGCACCTCTGATGCACCATCCGTCTTTGCTTTCAACAACTTCTCTACTTTCCGAACTTTCGGAGCTAACTTTTCGTTCACCGCATTGATGATCATGCTTCGCCCCGTTGCGCCACCGTATGTGGCTTCACCAAAACAAACTCTCGGCTTCTCATCTGCTGAGATCTCAGACGAGAAGCACGACTGCACGTCGAGACCTCTGCGCTCCTCTTGTAACTCTACATCGACACAGTCCGCAGAGCAAAAAAACCGTCAGTTCCGTTCGGCCGAGTTGTTCAAGTTTCAGAAGCAATGCTGGCAGTTCAGCTTTGAGTTTCTCAACTTGAGCCTTGGCGGCTGGCTGGTCGTTAGGGCCAGCAGCAAGTGTTCCAAGATCAACGACCCAAACCCGAGCGAGTCCCGACACTTCAAGCGAATCGAACTGATCTATCTGATTCCGAAAAGCTCGATCTACCGCGGAAGCGTCAGTGGTCACCTCCACAGCAATCACTCTGCCGTCATCTAGCCGAAGATCGAAATCATGCGTGCTCTGAGCACCATCAACATCGCGAGGCTTGTATTCGCCACCGAGCAACTGCTTCAACAGTTCCGCTGCACGGCGCTCCTCTGGCGGCATGCTACTAAGCGCCTTCGCATCCGCCAAGATCATTTCCCATTCAACATCTTTAAACATCGGTTACCTCTCACCGCATGATATTAATCGTCCTTGATATTTTGCAATTGCGCAAGCGGTGGTTGAAGCTTCAAGGCTTGGGGAAGTTCAAAGATTATCTGGAGTAAAGCGTGCTCGGGATGAATACAAGCGTTGCTCTTGGTGCATGAGTTGGCACTGTGGACTCAAAGCTAGGTTTGAGAAGGGCGAGCAGCCTCAATTGAGCGCCTGTGCTCCTCTTCGTCGTAGCTTTCGGCCAGACGACGCATCTCCTCGCGCTCTGATACAAGGTTGATGCCGCGGGGCGATTGATGGTGATCCACCACCGGGTCAAGGTGGGTCGCCTCAAACTCATGCGCCGCGCCAGATGGATATGTCGCAAGCTACGGTGTCGAAGTGGTAGAACCGCTGCCGCGAACTCAGTGAGGCCGAGTTGCTTGACAGGACTTCTCAACCTCCCGTTCGCCTTGATGCACTCCAGCCAGAGTTGAGGAGCGGATCTCCTGGCTGTGGCACATCACCCGTTGAGGGCCAGGGTGTCTATCAGCACGCAACGAGTGGTCCCAACGGCGACGTGTGGCGGAACCTCACTCGTAACGGTTTGAACCGTCTCTCGTGGATTGACCGGCCCATGTGAGGGTTGATACGCCTTTGCGAACAAAGCGCTGCCGGAACCGCGCCTGTGGTCACCTACGACGACAACAACGACTAGGCCGCCGGTCGTCAGTTCAGACCGGCGGCGGTTAGAGGCACGCTCAAACCGCCCCAGCAGAGAGTTCAATCCTGTGCGCCCTGTTGCGCTTCTGGTTACATCGCCAGTTGGCACGCTCAACCCGCCCCGCCGAAGAGGTCAGTCCAATTCAGTGGTTTCGGGCTGCTCGGCGATGTCGGGTAGCTTGGTGACTTCTGGCAACTCGGCGGTTTTGGGTAGTTCGGCGGTTTCGGTGGTTGCTGGCGGCTCACTAGGCGAGTACATCTGCAGATGCCCCTCAATGCGCGACACCCGCTGCCCGAGCGTGTCAAGGCGCTCCCCCGACTGTGCCGATCTCGCCGCGCAGATCGGCATGATCGCGCGCATTGTCAGCACGCAACTTGTCAAGATCGTTGCGCGCTTTGTCAAAACCGGCGGTTGTATCAGCACGCAGCTTGTCGATAGAGGATCGTGTCTAGCGGAAGTCTTCGTGTGTGTCGGTTCGTAGTTTGTTGGTGATCCGCTGCTGATGCCAGACAACACCCAGAAGCCCGAAAGCCAAGGTAAGCAGCTGCGCGAAGGCTATCGCAAGCAGATGCGTGATTTTGAATTCACTTATAAACGTATACTAGCAAGCTTTAACTAAAATGCAATATATACACGAAAAGATTTCAGATCGCTGTCAGAGCGGTCAGGCAGCATGACGTCAATCCGGTTTGCTGCCTCCTGGAACCAATCTTGGGTGCGTTGCCAGAGCCCGATGTGGAACCTCCCGATTACGGCTCTTCAGTAGTTGGGTTCATGACCTCAGAACTGACGAGGAGTTGAACGGGCTCGGCATCGGGGAAGGTCACGATGAGCTGAAGCTCGACGCCGGACGCTCGAATAAAAGAGCGGAGAGTCGACAGCATCATGTTGCTGCGATGCTCCAGCCTCGACACCTCCAACTAATCCATCTTTAGGAGTTCTGCAATCGTCACCTGTGTCAGTTTTCGCGCCTTGCGCACTTGAGCGAGCAACGACCTAGTGAGGTTCGCTGTGGTTCAGGCATGCTTGTGTCAAAGCCGAGGGGAGGTGACTGCGCTCTGGGTGGCGTTCGAGCCGCTAGCGCTGGTGAATAACCATTCCACTAGATGGCTTTGCTGCCACACACGATAATAATAGCTATTATTATCGTGTGTGGGTGGGGCTTTCGTTCTTTACGAAGCCTAATTAGCATCTCCTAACCCAGCAACGCCTTCCGGCGCCTGCCTCACCGCCACCTCCCAAAGCCCGTTCACAACCTCAAGTCGCCGCTTCGCGGGTTGCAATCAGAACTCACTGCTGCTGTGCCCTAGCGAGGCCAAAGCAGGATTCGCGGTCATCTGGGTCGAAGACTCAGCGTGAAGGCCGCCAGAGAAGTCCCTTGAGCCGAGCAAGTAATAATAATTATTACTTGCTCGGCTTCTATTTGGCCCGGGTTTCGCCGCGTTGAAGGCTTACACAAAGAAAGAACTCAAGAAACTCAGCAGACTTCGCGTGTGTTCCTCTTGACCACCGGCAACCAGAAATAGGTCAGACACCTTAGCGAGCGCGTAGTTGCGAAATGCATTGAACTCAGTCAAATGACATTCCAAAAGGCTGGTGTCAGGTTCGTTTCTTTATTTGACGACACCGTAGACGTGTGGCGCGATGAGGACTTTAAGCTCGTCGCGCCGTTCTCACGCATTGTCATCATGATACGTTAGCTGATTGGCTGGCATTTCGAAACTCACTTGTCTTTTCAGAAGAAAAAGGCACCCACCACAAAGGGGATGGCAAGACCAAGTATCAGTATGACAATCCTAGCGACAAGGCTTAGACTGAAATTTTGCCACATGTCCTTCCATCTTCGACGACTGGAACGCCACTCCTCCAAAATCCTGACTCTTTCTGCAAGGCTCGTAGGGTTGTATGTCGGGCCCTGCAGGTTCATGATCTCTTTGTCCAGGATTTTATCTCTATATTGATAGTCTCCTGAGTATAAATCAGTGGTTTGATTATCCAAGTTACAATACCAGAGCATAAACATACGTTCGCCTCTAGAAATGATTATCTCAGTAGTAGCAGCATTGAACACCGAGAAGATCAGTTTACCCTTGTAGCCAGGATCAATGTGGAATCCAGATACGTTGACGAGACCACGCAATTTGGATCCAGATCGGATCGATATAAAACCTAACGCGTCATCCGGGATTTTGACGTATTCTTCTGTCAAGAGTAGAGCAAATTGTCCAGGTGGAATCAAAACTCTATCGTTTTGGAGAGTGGTTGTAAGTCTAGTTGAATCCGAGCGATCCGAAGTATTGGTGATATGAGCCTCTTGCCCTAGTGAAAGCTCATAAGCACAATGCTTAATTCGTGAAGTATTGAACGGCTCTACTAGGCTAGGAAGCCGTTGGAACATAGTTTCGGAACTCCAGAAACCGGACATTAGCCTACTCCATACTTCAGACTATATTTGCTCATTGGTCGACAAATGAGTAAGGAAGTTCGACATTGCACACTGTCGCTATCTTAACGCCAAAAATAGCAATATCTGCAAGTCTAGACTCTTGAAAAGTAACCCAGTCATCGCTATCAATTGCATCTACCAACAAGCCAGCCAACTTGGTGACATGGAATGTGTAGTGACATATCTGATCAACTTTTGACATACCGAATACATCGGGGTGGAATTGTCGATCGTGTATGATCTGGCCAATCTGTAGTTCATTCCATGTTGTAGCTACAGTAAGTGCTTCAGTTCCAGCTAGGCTCTCTTCATCATCAAACAAGGTGGCATGCCGTAACAGGCTGTTTGCTTCGACATCGCGTATCCGTGCGGCGTATTTTGCTACCAAAGAAACCTCGCTACGAATCGCTAGCTGCGAAGCTATCTCGCGCAGACGGTCGCCAGCACTTGCAGCAGACTTAACGGAGTTAGGTTCGTTGTGCTCGACGTGCTCACAAAAGCTCGCAAGATCTGCTGCCGCTCTCGTAAGGTCACGCTGAATCGCCTCTAGAAACTCTCGACCTACGGTATCTGTACCAGAACCCGCGACTTTCATGTTTGGTACCTGAATTGTCATCGTGCTTCTGTCTTTCTATCCTGAGCGTGCCCATGATCACCGAAACTTGGCATGATGCGTTCTTCGGAGGTGAGCGTAGATGCGTCACTCCCGAATGCGGTGCATGATCTTAGGCTCAACGGATTCACCACACCTGCCTGTACTGCGAAAGCGATCAAGTAGTCGAGAGGTAGCCACCCGTAGCCGCCAGCACCCCACCCGAGCCCCCAAGTGTTGCGAATCAAGAGACACCGAAGACCAGCGACAGAGTCGGTCGTAGCACCTACTGCGAGCACAGCGTGATAGTCGCCAGCAGGCGAGTCCAACGGAGGCACCGAGATTGCGCCCTGCGAGTTTGCGACCTCGAACTCTTTGGTCACTTCAATCACAACGACCGTTGGCAGCGAGACAGCGAGGGCATCCTCTAGCAGACTCTCAATGCCGTCATGGGCTAGCGGCACATCAACCACCTGAGCCTGGTACCAACTGGCGGCTGCGGTGGCAGACGGTGGAGGCCCCTCTGTGCCGATGCCAAGATCTGGGTTGTAGGGCCAAGCCAGCAGAGGCGGCTGGCCATGCACCGACAAGGCATCGCCCACTGCCTTCAGCGTCGTTCCAAGCGAACTGACCTGTCCCAGTTCCACGCAGTGCGCCCATAAGGGCTCGGGTGCTAGGGGTTCTGGTGTTATTGCTCCTACGCGCACCCGTGCTCCTTGGTGAGCACCTGAGACGCTGATAGGGACACAGAGCGGCCTTGGCCCTTGATCCCGAGTCGCTCCACGCAGAAGAGGACGCATGTCAATTGAAGGACGAGCGAGACTTGCCGCTCGACGTGCAGCGTAACTCGACACAGTTACTACCGCTCAAGGGTCGGAGATTGTTCACGAACCGTTTCTGAGAAGGCGCTCTGTCTTGATCGCACAGTCTGGGCCCAGTCTGATTCTGAAGCCGTGCGTAGTTGCTCAATCGACATACCATGGCGGCGGGGTTCAACAATAACGTCTAGGTCATAGCTCTCAATATCTTCACTATTATCGCTGTAGGCCGACTGATACTTCAGGCGGAGTGCTGCAGAGCCCGCTTTAGGAAAGCGAACATTCAATACGCGTTGGCCGGTCCCGCCGATGACCGGGAAAGAGTCCGATGTCTCGCTTGAAAGGTCAGCGTCTGTGGCACCAGCACCGATTCTTTCTAATCGTGCGCGACGGGCACTGCGGGCCGACATCGTAGGGGCCCGCGCTGTGAGGTATCGGTCTCCGACAAGTTCCATTGACTCATAAACCTCCTTTAACAGTTCCGAGGGAGCGCTCTTCGTCGCCCGAGCATGATCTACTGCTGAACGTGGAACTGGATTCCTAATGGCTCCGCTCATCTTGCTCAAACGATTTACGAGGTTTTCTCGTTGGTTGACGAGCGCAAGTTGTCCAACTGGTTCAGGGAGTTGCAAGGCTGGCGGCTCAGGTGTTGGCTGTCTCGGTGGCGTATGACTCTCAAGGAACCACCTGTACCCGGTGCTCCGATTCTCGGGCAGGGATATCACTATCTCATCATCGGCGTGGATTTGGAGTTGTTGACCATGCCATCTCTCGTCCACAGGCCAGACGTCTGCAGTGCCAATTACCGGCCTGCGTCCATGGCCTACTTGTGTCTTGATCTTGAGCGGCTTGATCTTTAGTAATTCGTTCGCCCTAGCAGGATTGATTACCTCTAGGTTCGCAAGTTGACGCACCGCCGCCTCATAGCTCACGCCCGCTACGCGTGCCACTGCGTAAGCATGCACACCTGACATCTCGTCATGTGCTCCCATAAGTTGGAGTGTGTTGTAGACAAGCGGTGGCGGCATAAGCAAGGCAGCAGCAAAGACTTGTGCAAGTTGTTCGGATTCGTCCGATGTGTCACCGAGAACCTGATCTTCGCTGACGAAGAGCGGGGCTCGTCCGTGATGTAGTCTCCAATGGCCGAGTTCGTGAGCTGCTGTATATCGTTGAATTGATACGGGCCGCTGAGTAGTAATAAGAACACCACCGGATCCTTCCGGCAGATAGGAACCGAGAAGGCCATCAAGGGGGAAGAAGGCCAGCCAGAGTCCAACCTGCTCGCACAATCCGAAAACATCAACACGGCGTGTTTGGTCAACTCCCAACTCTGCTAGGAGACTGCCTGCCGACTCGGCTGCCTCAAGATGGCGGGTGCTGCGCTCTCGGTTCACGTTAGTGATCCTCGTCGCTTCCGTTGACGGGGCCTGGACGACCCGCCCCAGCAAGGAACTCTGCGAAACGCAGGAGTTGATCCTTATCGTTATCAGACAAAGCCGCTGCAGCGCGGTGCAGCGGGGCGGAGTGGTCAACTTCCAGATCCTCACCTAGTAACCACCCGACCGGCCGGCGATATAGCCGAGCGAGGCGACGCAGTTCGAGAGACGAAACTTGACGCTTGCCTGACTCCAGAGCCGAAACGCTCGCCCTTGGAATCCCGAGGGCACGAGCCGCATCCTCCTGAAGCAGACCGATGTACTCACGAGCTTCGCGGAGTCGGCTACCCAACTGTTGCTGACTCCATCCGGCACCCACATCAACAGTATCGCCTTGTGTCTGTTTCTCAGCTTTCATTATCCTCCTTATCTATCCATGATTATTAAACGACCATAAGCGGCTTGTCCTGATGGGCTAGAACCAATGCGAAGGCGACAGCCCATCCCTCTTCATGTGAAATCGAGATGTGTATGGTCACTACACCCGCCTGATCAGCGATCCGAGCAGCACTACCGTGCAGGAGGACAACAGGCACTCTGTCACAGTCGTGCATAATCTCAACATCCAACGGATCCACATCACCTAGCCCTCGCCCCAGAGCCTTCATCACGGACTCCTTAGCCGCCCAACGCGCCGCAAGTCGTTCAGGGTCACCCGCCGAATCCTGCTGCTCGGCGGGTGTCCAGGCTGTATTAAAAAACGGTGCGGGATTTGATGCCAGCAACCTCTCAATCGTGCCTACGTTCACCAAGTCAACCCCTACGCTGGCAACACCGACGTGTTCGTAATTCAGCGAGTCAAAGGCCCGAAAAACACCATGATAGGGACCTGTCATAATTCAAGCCTTAAAGTTGCGCCGCTGAGTTCATCGCGCAATCGTTTCGCCAAGTTGCGCGCGTGTTTGATCGGCTGACTTTCGGCTATGCCGTCTAGAACAACGAGTTCACCTATTTCGCAGCCACTCTGCTGACATACAAACTTCATAAGATTAGAGAGGCCCACAAGATTACCATATGCCTTGGTAAATAAGTGGTGATGTCGATAGATTGCAGCACAATGCAATTCGCCATTCAGTAGCGAAAAGTCAAGATGCACCAGACAAGGAAATCCTCTTATTCGTTTATCATCGGCTGCAAGTAGCTGAGTGCCATCACATGCTATTTCATCTTCATTTTCGTGACAGTCAGCCGACAGCTCAACATCAATCGTGTTTTCTGTTCTGTTTCCCTGGCGTTGAGATGCTCGAATCCTCTTGATCACTCTTTCGAGTTGATTGATTCCATTCATTTCCTTACCAGGCCAACTGATCATTCGAGAGAAGTATGTGCCCATACGGTTGGCTGGATCGGTGCGGAGTACGGACAGCATCGTCAAGTAGCCGTCGTACAAGTCTTTGGCTGCCTTATCAACCTCTTGTACATGTTCTTGAGAAAGCTCTGAGGACCAGCTGATTTCTGGATCTCTGTACAACGACTGGGGAAAGATAGTTTCTGCGACAGTCTCCACACTCTGCTTACCGAGGTGATCCAGTTGATTGTCGATCCTCCTCCGAATACAGGAAACCTCCTGACCTGGATCCGTGACAGTCATAAAAAGGTGTTTCGTGCGTCCGTTAATTGAGTCTGCCGTATGCTCAAGTGCCGATAGCCACGCTTCGCTGAGACTTGCAACGGGCTTCAGAGCGTGGCTCATGACGCTTTCTTGAGGAGTTGTTGATCTGCGATGGCTCTATGAAGCAGCTTGGAGATACCCGCAATACTTCTGAGGCTCTCCTTGTTCTCAATCTTAGAGAGGTTGATCAGCTTCTTCTGGCCGACTGCGTCGCCGATCTGGCTGATCAGCCAGACTGCGATCAGGCTCGATACCTGAGGAGAGCGATCCGCAGATACCTGTTGAGGCAGTCGGTTGAACCCCGACCAGTCTAGCCACTCTTGCAGGTGCCCTTCTAGCTCGCTCACAGTCATAGCAACAAGCTGAGACGCGGTGATCTGAACCGTGGGCTGTTCAACAGCTGGAGACGGCACAGCCAAGTCGATGTTGCTCTTCACGACATTGATGTTAGCAAATCTGACACGAGAGTGCAAACCCCTCAATCACTTTGGAGGGTCAAGGGTCAGCCGACGATCAGCGGTGAATCCGCAGACCAGCACAATCCCCACTTCGGAGGGTAGCCCAGGCACAACGGACGGTTGTCAGGCGAATACCGCTGCTTGATGTGGGTAGGGCCGCCGTTAGACCGCTCAGGGTGTCTGATCCGAGCGTACTTGTCGACCTCGCAGAAGAGGTTCTGGCAGTCGACGAGATGCAGAGGCCGTCCATCAAGGTCCTTGAATGCTGTCGGCTGCTCACCAAGATGCGCTGCTGCGTCCGCCGTCATGCTGGCAATGACCTGCTCGGGTTTGAGTCCCCAGGTGTCTTGGAAGCACTTAGCGATGCCCTGGATTGCGCTGGGGCCAGCAACTACAAACTCCATCTCGTTGAAGTTGAAGTGCGGAGAGTAGTTGAGATCAATCGCATACTGGAATGCCAGAAATCTCCCAAAGGACGGCACGGCCAGCAATGCAAGGTAGAGTTCTTGAAGGGATGCAGCACGAGATAGCTGAAGAATTATGCCTTCTTTGAGAAGGTCTTTGAGAAGCGCAAGATGATTGTGGTGCTTGCGAGGGAAGCCGAAATTGGGGTTCGGCATGATATACGCCGCCGAGTAGAGACGATCACCAGCCTCAAGCCGCTCATCAAGGACGATAGCGCACGCTTCATGATCAAAGCAGGAAGCCTCAGGCTCACCAACTCGAGCCACAAGGTGTTCCCAAGTGTCAATCCGATTGAATATTTTGAACAGCAGTACGCGCAAGACCGTATCGTGAATGTCTCGGTCGCTGTCATAGATCACATGCTGCAGAAGATACTGACTAACCCGATCCGAGGCACGGTAGGCGTTTGTAAACCTATGTCTAGCGAGGACTGGATCGTCTGTCCACGGTGCTGGCTCACCCAAAACGCGGCGGAAGAACATCGTTTGACGCTCAGCCGCTAGGAACCAATACGACTGGAAGACCTCCGTGACAACAACACGGTGTCCGCCCAAACTAAGCCGCCATGTGCCTCGGTCACGGCACAGGCCAGAGTTCGAATACTCGGAAGCCATCCCGAGCGTTGCGTCGCTCATTCTGCGCCAATTCTATTCAGCTGCAATTCCAAGAGGTGGATGGTGTTCAGGAAAAACGCGTTTTGCCAGCCAGCAATGGTCGCCTGTTGACTAAGTTGATGCGTCAGGTACTACAGAGCAGACTGGGCAAAAAGATGAAGGGGAACTTGAGGTACATGAGTTATGAACTCCAGTCAACAGGTTCGCCCGCAATGCCCTGATGCATCTGACTCTCCAGCCAAAATGTGAAGGCCTTCTGGAGTTTCTCGGGGAAATTGCAGCGGTAACCCGGTCCCGAGGGGCAAACGTCATGGCCGTCCCAGTTGCGAAATTCGCCGGGGATTACTATGGCGTTGCAGCCGTGGTACACGAAGGTCTCTGAGATGAGTACCCTGGGAGCGCTGGTATCGCGCTCAATGTGACGCATGTGTGGGGAGCCATCTTCACGACTGTGGCGGCTGTCCTCCTGAATCCACACTCCTCCATCAGGAGAGCGATGATAGATGTTGTCCCCGTATCTCTGCTTTAGGCTACCAAATAGGTTCGGTTTCTTCTGCTGGAACCTGGGGTCACTCCAATATTGGTCATAGGACAGAGCTTCTTCGACGCGCATGGCGAAGACGAGTTTTCCTTGCTGGTCCTTCGCCTTTGAGCCGATACCAGAGACCCAATCCCCGATGGTAGCTCCGCCACGAATACCTGGTTTGCAAGTTGCGAGCGTGCAGAAACCATAAAAAGGATTCGGTGCAAAGCCGATGTCGTATCGGACGTATATACGTAGAGCCTTGACACGGGCTCTAACAGTCAATCCGGCTCATCGGCTGAGGAGGCCGTGGTTGGCCATCGGATCCATGAAAGATTCGAGCACCGTTAAGCGCGCTCAAGACTTGTTTTGCGTTCCAGCCGACGATGGCATCACCATATTTTTCAAGAGGCTCTGGTACCTCGCAACCCGCTGAGCCGGATGCCCACACGCCGATGATGCGCTTATTGTGCTTGATTGCGTATTCGATCTCCCAGCTAACCCAATCATGGTTCTTGGTGTCGGGCGTAATTATCACTACCAACGTTCCTGCCCATTTGATGCCTGGAGCTAAAATCTCGTTCTTGATGTAATCGATGTTGTGGGCGCGGTTCGGATCATCGCTCGTGATTGAGGCATCACGGATCGTTACACCCCTGTTTTTCATCAGATTCTTGAAGCCTGAAACGAGAGCGTCATCCTCATGGCGGTGGCTGCTAAACACGTTGTGTGCATCACTCATATCCAAACCTCCTAATGTCGCGTCCGATCTTAGGGGCGGGCGATGACATCAAGGCATAAGATTGTGGAGTGCTGGCACCGATTGTTGAGGTCTACGTCGTCTGGCACCCCAACGATCAGGAGGGTGCTCAGATCGCCGATTGGCTGCTAGAGCATTTCCGAGGTACTCCATACTCGGGTCTTGTGGGTGGAGCAATTGAGGTGTACACAAGATCGACACCCTGGCAACCTGGCTCAGACGCGCCGCGGCCACTGCCGTGTCAGGTGTCGCTTCCCAATCAGCTTCCACAAGCACGGATAACTGCAATCGTTCCAGTTCTTGGGGTGGAACTCGCACGAGCTATCAAGAAGGATTCGTCAGATTGGGGTTGCTACTTGGAAAGCATCCCCGTTGATAGAGGGTCTGAGCAGGAGATAGTCGGAGTCTTTCCCGTACGGCTGCAAGGTATGAACGAAGGCAGTTCTTTTGGCGAGATTGGAAAATACCAGGCTCTCCACGAGGCAAGCTCTGAACAGCCAGCCGTCTTGTGCCGAGTACTCTCTCAGGCTGTTGCTCAGCTCGTGGGCGACCCCTTCAGAGAACGGCTGAAGATCTTCATTAGTCACACGAAACATCCCGTGTCGAAGAGGAGCAAGACCACGTTGATGAACTCCTAGACCGTGTCCGCACGACGATCTCTAACACCCATCTTCAGGCTTATTTTTCTACTGCTGATCTGCAGCTCGGTGAAGATTGGGACCAGGAACTTCGATCTGAAGCGTCTTCCAGTGCCCTCTTGGCTGTTCGTACCGATATGTACGCCACTAGGGAGTGGTGTCAGCGCGAGTTCCTTGTTGCGAAGCGGGCTGATATGCCGATCGTGACGCTCAACGGCGTGCGGACTGAGGAGAGAGGATCGTTTCTCATGGATCATGTGCCATCTGTGGGTTACCGCGAAGGTGATGAGGATTTACAACAGTCCAGCGTTGAGGTAGCTCTCAACCTGCTCGTAGATGCAGCGCTCATCCGAGTGCTCTGGGGGCTTCAACGTGACATGTTTGAGGAGCTTGGGTTTGACTGGACTCCTTTGAATGTGCCAGAGCCAGTAACAGTGCTCCCATGGCTGCTTAAGAACCGCACGCGCGCCACCAGTGAAACTCCCCTATTGATCATGCATCCCGATCCGCCGCTGGGGCCAGAAGAAGCCAAAACTCTGCACGAGTTGTTTGAGCTGGTCGGAGTTCACGACGCTATAAATGTGGTAACTCCAAGGACTTACACGAGCCGGGCAACAACAAATCAATGATGGCTTTTAACGGACTAGTTCCCAGCGACTCGCTGCGAGATCTGCGTGTCGGTCTCTCTGTCTCAGACAGCGATGACCTGAGTCGGCTAGGACTGTCCTCGGCGCATGCTGAGCAAGCAGTTGGGGAACTAGCCCGTGCTGTTTTGGTTGCGGGCGGGAATCTCGTGTACGGTGGACGCATCAAGCCTTCGGGCTTCACCCAGTATCTCATGCATGAGGTTCGTCGCTACGGTGGGGATAATGGATCAGCTCTCACTTTGTGTCTTGCATCGCCAGAGCATCTCAAACTCTCGTATAGCGAACTCGACGAGATCAATCGATCACTCGGGACAAAAGGCCGAGTCGTCTGCCTTGATCGCGACGGCACCGAGATACCAGACATCTTGAGGAGCAAGTCTCGTGATCCGGAACCCTTATCGCTAACTGATGCACCGCACGCCTACAGTTCAATGCGCCGCTATCTAGCGGCTATTACCGACGCACAAGTCCTCATCGGTGGCAAACTCTCAGACTTTGCTGGGGCAATGCCTGGTGTCGTTGAAGAAGCGATCGCAACACTGGAGGCTCAGAATCCGCTGTATGTGTCCGCAGGCTTTGGGGGTGCGGCTGCATTAGTGGCGAGGCAACTGCATCTTGACGATCTGAGCTGGGCACCCGATGACTTTCCAGCACGTTCCGACGACGAGCGTATCGAGCAGGGGTTGCAGTTGCTGGAGGAAGCAGCCGCCGCCAGTGGATGGAATGCAACGCTATGCGGACTAGATGAGCAGGCCGTCCAACAGTTGGCAGCCACTCACCGCGCCAGCGATGTCGCATCTCTAGTAGTCCGAGGTCTGACTCGGTCGCTCAGCTAGATACGCCGTAGATTTACCTTGCAATCATACCTCTGCGGACTCCATCAGGGGTGCGAGTGATTGGCTGTGATGGATGGTTATGTCATAAACACCTTGAAGCGGTCCATATTGCGGGTTTGTCTGTTGAGATGATGGCACGACAGTTGGGTCGGTTTCCTTCAACGGTTTATCGGGAACTGAGACACAACTGTTGCGATAACGGTGGCTATGACGCGTGAGTGGCAAGTGATGCGCTCATCGCCGTACGCAATCGGCGGTGCCCTACGCGCTGAGGGTCGCCGGATTTACACGGAGGCGATCAACGCAGCCTTGTTATGACCGCTGCGGTCAGCGAGGATTGCGGAAAGAGTCTTGGCGGTTACTGCCGAGACTCTTTCCGCAGACGCAAACCCCGCAACCGCATTACAGCAAAACCCAATGCTTTAGGCGATCACAAACCGGTCAGCCAGCGACCGGTAACCGTCACAGAACGCAGCGAGCCGGGATATTGGGAAGGCGATCTGATCATCGGCGCCAACACCGCCAGTGATGTGGTCACCCTCGTTGAACGTTTCAGCCGCCAGAGCGTGCTCGCTGCATTACCGCACGCTCACACAGCCAACAACACCGCAAAAGCCGTCATAAACAGCACTGTCACATCAACCAGCGCATCTCATCAAAACCCTCACCTGGGGTCGAGGCACAGAAATGGCGCACTGGGCTAGCACGAGACAGCCCTAGGCATCAACATCTACTTCTGCGAACCGCGCTCACAAAAACAACACGCCAGCAACGAAAACCAGCGCGCTACGACCACTCTGGCTACCCAAAAGCACCACCCCCAACATCAACCCAACCAAACACGCCATCCTCATAGACAACCCCACACCCCGCAAACTCCACACCAGGAACCTAGCCCACAACACCTACACTAAACTCACTAGCAACCATCACTAGAGTTTGTCTCTGTTGCCTGTATTAATCTTAACTTCTTTTGGGTTACCACAATCTTTAATTTTTGAAGGCTGCCATCGTATCCTAGGAGATTTATATTAACTATCAATTAGAGATTGTGACCCTCTACAAAATCAATGAGGCTTAGACCACGCAACTTTGACAATGTATTGTTACTGACTTTGGAGCCAATATTTTTCGTGGGTAAGACTAACAAGACACCTGAAATAGTCGTTAGTGTGTACTTACAAAGACTTGCAATCATATTAGCATCTCGCATATCTATATCCGCCAATATGTTTACTGTTTTGCGGAAGAATGATATGGATCGATTAGCTTCTCCCGCAAGCAACGATGCTCACAAATTAGCGACTTCCTCATCGGAGCATGTTTTCGCTGTTGCTCTGAAGTTCGAGACCCAGTCATCTGCTATTAACTCAGGACTAGCATCATGACTCATTTATGGCTGAGCTAACTGAAGAATCCGCGTCAGATTTCTTATTCCTGAGCAGCCTCCGCATTTAGCAAGTAGATCAAGCACTTCAGATCTGGTAGATGATTCTTCAATATAAGAGGCAATTTGACGTGGAAACGCTCCTTGCATTTCAGCTTTTGCTTGATATCAGATTACCCACAGCCTAGCGATTTATCCACAAAATTGACTACATTATTAGTTAATTCTATAGTTTGTTATATCTCTGCCATCTCAAGCCTCCTTATATAACTTGTCTGGCCCAGACACTACTGTGTAGCATCCGGTGAACTCGCGAACTTTGTCAGAGATTTTGTGTGCCGAGTTTAATTCACAGAGCCTCAAAATATGAATCATTGTTAATGGTCATCGCTAGTGTCATTGTCGTGTGTCTCCATTTGTGTATGAGAAACACCTCTAATACCAGACCTTAATAGTGCCTCTAACTCTGGAAGAATGAGTGCATTATAAATCCTTTGTATTTCACAGTCGGGAATTTTAGAGTTAAGGGAGCTTGCTCGCAGAGTCTCATCTACCTCTACAGAGATCTCTGTCATTCCTGTATCTGGATTTGTTTTAGTGATCTGTCGCTTTTTATATGTAAGTTTGTGCCGAGTCTTACGACATGTGCCGAACGACTTTAATGATAGAAACACTGCAAGCAGACCAAGCAACTCGCTTGATATTTGTAATATTATTACAGCAGGAGAAGCTACTCGAATTTCTTGCACAATAGGAGGTGCAGCATATGCAACTTCTTCTGAGTGAATTCCAGCTTCATTTAATAGTGCTCGGACTCCCTCAATGAGATCAAAAAAGCTGTGTAATTGTTTTCCTATGACATCTATAGCAACCGGATTATTATTCTCAGATTCTAGGGTAAATTTTACCAGTACATTTTTTAGCGGCATAGAATCTATAATTTCAGCTAATGAGACCAGATTATCGTACTCAACTTCGAGCAATCCTGGACTACTTATGAGATCACACTCCACAACGACTGCGTTGATATCGTTGGCTGCATTGGTAGTGCAAAGGTTCAGATGCATGTTGGGGCGAGGGATACGGCTTCGTAATTCTTCAAGAACACTCTCATCAGGGAATGTAATAATCGCACCCACATCACCAGATTTCACTATTCTGCCCGGGATTTCGACATCTCTTTCATTCTTTGAGAACTTAACGCGGACCGGCTGATTAATTGTTCTGTATCGATACCGACCTAATTTTGACATATCTTCATAAGGCCGCGATGCACGAGCGACATCAAAGCGATTGATCGAAATGTAGCGATTGAATCCTGCAGCTATGAGATTTTGATAATGATTTAGTGTTCTTTGTGCTATGTGGTTATACCCTGATTTATAAAGTTCAATATTAAGCGATTCGAGATCAATATTTCCGTTTCTGTGTCGATAGATATCAAATCCAGCGCGTGCATCCCGTCGCGTGGCATTAGCCATGTAAAGCTCTCCGATCGTGATTGGCATTGTCAACACTCTACTCTAGCATAATCTCTTACCTAGATGTAGTTGACATAGAGGTTGTTAGCAGCGTATCAAGGTGGAGTCTCATGTGTAAGGGTGGGGTTTGACATCTCACAAAACCACAGGAGGTTTGATGTCGCACGCTAATGCAAGACTGACCCTCGCTGGCGTTGATGCTGGTTCAGCGGCTCGAGGCGGGACCCCGCAGGCTTATGTAGCAGCTCAGATAAGTCTAGCACAGGAACGATCGCGAAATGGTGGCATCGCTGGTTCGCTGAAGGCGACGCTGGGCTCATGGATCGGTCTTCTCAGCCTCATCCGCATGCTCACAGTGGCGCGCCGCTCTGCGGTCAAAGCTTGCGCCGTCGCCGCCAACCAGATCGACGCTGTCGTCGTCACCGCCGTCGAGCATCTCAAAGAATCCCTGCGACACCTCACAACAGCGGCCAGAGTCAGAGCATGCACACGGGTGCGGCCCCCGACTACAACGGTGACCCCATAACCGCAGCCGCGAAGCAGACACTACGCAACCTGGCAAGCTGGCATCAAGTTCTCACAACCGAGATCACAGAACTCGACACCGAACTGCGCTGGCTCTGCGAACAAACCAACCTCGCCCTTCTAGATGCCTGCGGCATCGCTCCCGAAACCGCAGCTGCTTTGCTAATTGCCGCCAGCGAGAACTCGCATCGAACGCGAAACGAGGCATCCGTAGCCGTGCTCTGCGGCACCAGCCCCGTCGAAGCGGCAGCAAGATCCAGCGTTCGTCACCGAAAACGGTGACTACTGAGATAGGTCAGATTGACTTGCGGGTGCCTCGTGATCGGACGGGCGCTTTCGAGGTGGTGCCGGTGCTTCAGCACCGTCACCACCTCGACGGCTTGATCGCTGACCTGATCTCTTTGCACGCAAAGGGGCTGTCCACCGGTAAGAGCCGAGCGCATCTGGCGGAAAACGATCCGACACGGCGATGCTACAGAATCGGCCCTTTGACCCTGCTTATGCGATGCTTCTGATCGACGAGGCCGCCGCGGAGTTTAGAGGCCCAAAGTAGCGAACTGGCATGTGTCTGCGGGCTCGCTATCGGCGTGGCTGGCGGAAGAGATGTTCCAAGGGTGAGGGTGTCAAACAGTGAGCAGCGAAGCTCACCGAACTGAGGAACCGAGGTTGGTTAGACGTTTTGATCGTATGCTGTGACGGGCTGCGAGACCTACCGGAGTCAATCTGCGAGACCTACCGGAGTCAATCTGCGCGACCTAGTCCGAAGCGAACGTACAAACCTGCGTGGTGCATCTAGTGCACAACAGTCTGCGCTACGCCACCGGCAAGCACTGTAGCCCAATCACCAAGCCACGAGCGAGATCTACACAGCTGCCACCATCGCTGCCGCAGAGTCACGTTTTGAAACGTTCGCGACTGACCTGGGAGCACACCTACCCAGCGGTGATTCGCAACTGGCGACAATCCCGTAGGGATTTAGTCGTAGACTGGGTTGGTGACTTTCAGGCCTGTAACATTGAATCCGTCGGTGCCAGCGGGGCCTCTTGAACTTTTTGATGAGCTTCCTAGGATGACTGGGGCTATACCTCAACTCTGGCTGCAGCAGGGCGAGATTTTGACTGAGTATGCCAAGAGATTCAAGGATAAGCCTGATGTTGCTGTTGAGCTGCCTACAGGCACTGGGAAGACAATAGTTGGGCTGTTGATAGCTGAGTGGCGTAGACGGAAGTACCGAGAATCCGTGCTCTATGCGTGCCCGACGCAGCAGCTTGTCCATCAGGTAGCAGAAGTCGCTAAGCGCGAAGGGATGCCGTGTGTCACTCTGATCGGATCACACAGGTCCTGGGCAGAAGTCGACAAGTCGAAGTATTTCGGGGCGGATGCTTTAGGTCTTACGACGTACAGTTCAATCTTCAATGCTTCGCCTAAGGTCAGAGACTTAGGAACCATTGTGTTTGATGATGCCCATGCTGCTGAACAGTATGTCGCGGAGTCTTGGTCGGTGACTATTGAACGATCCGTTCATAGTGTCGCATACGACGCATGCCTCAAAGCAGTCCGACCAGCGCTAAGCGGCATGTTCGCCGAACGCATGGAACAAGACACTCCCGATATCAACGCGCGACGTGAGACCCAGCTGGTTGTGCCACTTCGCCGACCATCTATGTCCCATGCACTTGATCGGGCTCTGAAAGAGCTGCAGGATGGCTCGAATCCTTGGTGGTCTTGGCAAACTATTCACCAAGGGCTCGGTTCTTGCCTTGTGTATGTGTCGTGGCATGAGATACTCATTCGCCCTTTCATTCCGCCGACATTAGAGAACTCCCCATTCGCTGATGCTGACCAGCGTGTTTATCTATCAGCGAAACCGGGGCATGCTGGAGAACTTGAGCGATCGTTTGGCCGCCGAACGATTGAAAGGTTGTTGCTACCGGACAGGCGTAGCCCGCGTTCAGGGAGACGCTTCTTCGTGTTCGCTGAACTGGCGGAGGGAGATGGCAAAGATATCTCGGCTGAAGCAACTTCAGCTGCTGGCAAGGCACTGGTCTTAGCAACCTCAACTGACCTTGCCCAAACCACTGCGAACGAACTCAATGTCAACAACTGGCCGGTGCTTGGCAAAGTTGACATTGAACAAAACCTCGGATCGTTCACCGATCAACAGCACGCAATACTTGCGCTAGGAGGACGCTACGACGGTATTGATCTACCCAATGATGCTTGCCGTCTTGTGTGCCTAGCGGGCTTACCAGAGTGGGCTCACCTACAAGAACGCTTCCTAGCAACCAACTTGCGCGCTCAGGCTGCTTTAGGGGAGCGCACTCGAACTCGGGTAGTTCAGGGAGCGGGTCGCGCTACCCGCAACCCGCTGGATTATGCAGTTGTTTTGATTCGAGGTAGCGACTTGACGGGATATCTTGCCAGCCCCATCGTGAGGGAGTCATTAGACGTAGATTTGCAAGCCGAGCTTGGGTTCGGGCTCGAAAACAGCCGGGATGTGCCTTCGGCTGACCTTGTCAACAATGTTTCAATTTTTCTAGAACAGGGTTATGAGTGGCGGGAGGGAGCCGAGTCACACATTGCAACTGCGCGAAGGAATATGTTCCGACAAGATCCAGAGCAAAGCTCCTTGTTGGCAGAATCGGCGAAGCATGAGGTTGATGCTTGGGCTTCAGCATTTCGCGGCGATTTCAACACTGCGCAAGACGCAGCACAGCAAGCAGCATTGGTTCTATCCGGTAACAAAGATGTCCAGTCGTATCGAGCCTTTTGGCTCTACCAGGCTGCCGTGTGGGCGTTCGCACTCGCTGAGACTGACCCGAACGCCAAACAGACTGCTGCTAGTTTGTTGAATGAAGCACACAAAGCGGCACAAGGAACAACCTGGCTACGGGAGGTCGAAGTGGGAACGCAATTGGTTTCCCAAGAAGACGCTAATGACACTCCTGCAGTTCGGGAAATAGCTAAGCGGCTTAGTGACAAGACAAAACGCTCTAAAATCAAAGCCACGATTACTCGGATGCAGGATGGGATACCTGAGACTGATGCCAAGAAGTTCGAGACAGCTCTCAGAGAAGTCGGCGTACTCCTCGGCGCTGAGTCGTTCAAGCCGCAAGGTCAAGGCAGAACTGACTGTGCATGGTGCTGGAGCGAACGAGTCTGGATCGCGATCGAAGCAAAGTCTGAACAGTCACCATCAAGAGAGATCAGCCTCAATACCATCCGGCAAGCGAACACACAAATGGACCAACTCTCCTCAGACCGAGGAGTCGAAACTCCTGCACTGGCAGCAACTGTCGTGGCTTCCCCTCGAACCGCTATTGCTGACGAAGCAGTAACCGGTGCTCACCTGGAAGTCTATCTTGTGCATCCTAAAGTCTTTTACGAAATCAGCGATAACGTCAGCCAATGCTGGGATGAACTGCGACTGAACCACCATGGTCATACCGGGCAAAGCCTTGAAGCACTAGTCAGAAAAACCATGAACAAACACAGAGTCCTGCCAACACAGATATTTGAGCAGCTCACATCCTCTCCAATAAGATCCTGAGATAGCGGGCAGGGGCTGTCAGAATTTTGTGTAACTGGTGTGGTATGAGGGTCTGTGGTTTGATGCTGCGGGTCGGGAAGGCCCTTGTTTATGACTGATTATGATCTGCTGGCGCAGTCAGCGAGGGATGCTGCTGATATGGCAGCGTTGCGGGGGGCGCTCATACTGGTCGGTTTGATCTCCATGTGAGTTGACTCAGATCAGCCGAATAACTCGTCTCTAGCAGTTCTAGCGATGTCTGGGAACGTGTGCCCACATCAATCGAAGCCACAACACCTAGAGTTGTATTAACCCGTGTCGCTACATCAGCTAGCCACAAGCGGACAGCTTCGGGATCAGTTTCATCTTCAATTACGCCGAACAGTGCGACTCTCGCTGGCTGCGTATCCTCCTCAAACTGCATCAGAACATCATGAACGTCTTTGCTGATCGCTTGGCCGCGCCCACCAGAGCATCTTTTTGCTATCTCACGGGCAAGATCCGCCAAGTGTTCAGGTACTGCGGGCCTGTCGTAACGGAGTCCGAGCCAAGTCTTGAACGCTCTAGTTCTAGCATCATCCAGCGCTGAATCACGCTCAGGACTTGTCATGTTTAATAGTGCCGGAGTGACAAAACACCGAGGTGCGTCGGCGTCAACGTATGCACCCTCTGCCAGAAGGAAGCGCCTGCTACGGATACCCCAATCGCTCGGAGGATCCGCATCGAGAACCGGTCGAAGTTCGACCAGCGGCACATTTGAGTCAATCCTTGATGACCGAAGATCACAATCTTGAGTGCAAACCACCCATCGGCTATACGATGTTGAGACCTCTTCAATACGCCCGTCAAGGGTCTTCAGGTAGCTTGCCGTCAACTTACGAACGACAATACTTCCTTGTCTCCATCCCTCGGTGTGAAGGTCGGACATCGTAGTGAAGCCTCAAACTGGGTCTTCAGCCAGATCTTGTGTGGCGTCGCCTGACTTGGCTGGCCAGATGCCTTGAATCATGGGCTCAACACGGCGCGGACGCAGAGCATCTAGGGCAGCGAGATATGCATCGGCTGGCTTACGTTGAGCGAGCAGGGTCTCTGCGCTAGAGCCAGCTGCCGATGTTTTGCTCAGGAGATCGTTAGTCTTTGAAGGGTCTTGTTCCGCAATGAGATTTATCCGTCTGACAACCGTATGAGCTTCAACAAGACGGTCGTGGAGATAGGCGAAACTCGCTGGCGACGTTCCCTGCTCCAGAGCCGACACCGTCGAGTGCGAAACTGAAAGCACCGCAGCTAAATTGCGTTGAGACCATTTGGTCCATGCAAGAAGTTCCTGAGTTAGGAGCTGCAGTTTGAGTGGTGATCGGCTAGCTACCTCGGGGGTTGTGACCCATTCATCGAACACGTTTTTGCGTTCTTTCAGCGGTGTTGATCCAACGGTGTTATCGCTTGGACTGACATGCCAATAAAAGCCCTCTGTCAATGACATAACATCACTCCCAGTCCTATTCCGCCTAATACTATTGAGTAATACCAAAGTGCTCAGCTCCCTCGGTTGTCAGGGTCCAGTGGAAAAAGCGATCTATCTGTGTGTGAAACATCTTGAATTGATCGAGGATTTTCACAAGCTCAAACGGTTGGTGGCCTGTCATATAAACATCCAGGTCAAGCAGGTACGAATCATCCGACACATGCAGGGGCGGAATTCCGGGGACTTCAGTTCCAGGCATCACTACGCCATGACGTACGGTGGCCTGCACCTCGGCAGGTAGCTCAGCTAAGTCGCCGGTGGGCGACTGTCTCAAGACCACTTGGTTGATTGATGCTTCGAGCGTCCCCTCCACAATAGTCTCGGTGCCTGACCAACCAAGCAGTTCAGGCTTAAACCAGCGCCGCCACGATCGGTCTTCGCCAGGAAGAGACGAACAAATTGAGAGATAACGCACCCCGAGACGTTCGCATCGGAGTACACCTACCGACCGTAGAGCTTGCAACATGCGCTCAAAATCCTCTGCAAACGGCTCAACTGTCGTATAGGAGGCCCCCGCCGACAAAGTAGCGCTGCCAGCACCGATCACTATCAAAGTCTCATCGTCGTTCGTGAGGTTCCAAGTGACTGACGCAGCACTGGCCCCGCCCGCAGGACCCGCAGGCCCAATCACAAGCGAAACCTCTTGCACTCGCTGCTGCTCCATGTAGGGGAAAGCCTCGCGCAGCGACTCCTGCAACGGTGCGATACCTGACATTGTCTCAAGCCTGGCGATCAGCGGGTACCGCACCTGCGCCAGTGCCTGCACAAGCGGTGCCCGTTCCAAGCGGTACCTCGGTGCCTCGGGGATCTGAAACAAGGGCAAGGGACGGGTTTCTCCCAAAGTGTTTTACTCTCTTTGCTTCACCCTAGCACGCAACCCAAGCAACCGGTCGCTTTTCATCTTGCAGACACGATTGGACAACAGCCCACCACGGCTTGCTGGGGGCGGGCGGTGGG
>JAPYNU010000011.1 GCA_028283245.1 Candidatus Aldehydirespirator catecholifindens
CGGGGGTGTGGCTGTTGCTGGGGGATTAGCTGATGCCGGGAATACTGAGACTTGCATCACGTCGGGATGCTCTCGCAGAGTGTCTAACAGTTGTTCGCTGATTTCGCCTGCTACATCAATGGTGGCTGCTGCCGCTAACGAACCGGCGAAGATCCGGTTGCTCATGTTTGCCACGTTGATGCGGTTGCTGCGCAGTTCTTGCAGCACCGAGGCGAGCACGCCGACACGGTCATGGTGGCGCACGCTCAAGGTGGCGGTGCGGCGTGGGGCTTGCTCAAGGTTGACGCAGTCAACGATTGAGCCGTTGCGGTAATACTCGATCAGCTCGACAGCACCTTCGGCGACAGCTTCTTGCGCTTGCTGGGTCGAGGCGCCGATGTGGTGCGTGACCGTGACTTTGTGATGGCGTGCCAGCGCAGAGTCAACCGATCCAGCACCGGCGGAAGGCTCATCGGCGAACACGTCAAGGCCAGCGCGCATGTCGGTGGAGTCAAGCGCTTCGATCAAGGCCTGCTCGTCGACGATGTCGCTTCGTGAGGTGTTGATGAGCACCGCGTCGGGTTTCATCTGGGCTAGGAACTCGGCGTTGACCATCGCCACGGTGGATGCATCGGCGGGAACATGCAAAGAGACGATGTCCGCAGCGGCTAGCACCGCACGGCGGTCTGGCAGTGACAACACGCCGATGTCTTCCATGCTTTGGTGGACGGCTTTGCTGCGGGGTTTGTCTTCGGTCACTACCCTCAACCCGCAGGCCGTGGCGCGTTGTGCGACTTCCAGGCCGATGGCACCCATGCCGATGATGCCGAGTGTTGTGCCGTGCAGGCCTCGGGCACGGCTGTAGGTCTTTTTGTTCCACTTGCCTGCTTTGGCGTCGGCGCTGGCGGGAGCGATGTGACGGTCGATGGACAGCATCAAACCCAGCGTGAGTTCGGCTACAGCGATGGCGTTGCGGCCTGGGACGTTGCACACATACACGCCGAGTTCGGCTGCTCGGGCGCAGTCGATGGTGTTGGTGCCTGCGCCAGCTCGCACTATCAAACCCAGCCTGTTGCCTGCTTCGATGGTTGCAGCGGTTACTCGAGTGCTGCGCACTACGAGCACATCGAAGCCAGCGATGCGGTCGGGAAGAGTCTCGGCATCTAAGCCAGGCTCGACAACGCAACTGTCGCCCTCGGCGCGCAGTCGCTCCAGCGCAGTGTCGGACAAGCTGTCAGCGAAAAGGATTCTCATATGACCACCATCCCGAAAATCTAGTAGGCACTACCAATACACATACACGCCTGCCGCCACAAAGCCGCGCGCGTCCGGTCGGGTCAGTGGTCAACCGACTGTCAAACGTCTACGAATACACATACACGCCTGCCGCCGCAAAGCCGCGCAAGTCCGCCCAGCGCACCAAAAGCCATACTCGAAGCTGAGCGTGCCGAGTGGTATCACCGCCTGCCTAAATCCTGTTCAAGTTTCGGAAGGTAGTGATTGTCGTCCCGTCTCCGCGCTGCCACCCCCCGACGGCACCGGTTGAGCCGGTGTTGCCTTGCGGCCGTAGTGATTGTCGCCCCGTCTCCGCGCTGCCACCCCTAGCGCTGCTCCGTCTGCCCCAAATTTCAACTCCGACTATGTCGCCCTTGCCGTCAGTGCGTTTAGGCTGGCGCGATGAATAAAGGTGGCGCGGTGTTCATGGACGGGCGATGTGTTGGACATGGTAAAAGCTTGCAAGGGCGCGGCGATGACTGGGCGCAGCGATGAGTGAAGCTGGCGCAGTGCTGATGGACGGCAATCGGCTGCGAGATGAGATCGTCAACGAACTGAACGCTCAGATCACTGCCGCTGGTCGGCCTGCGGTGTGTTTGGCGACTGTGCTAGTAGGCGACGACAAGCCCAGCCGCATATACGTCGCCAACAAGCAACGCAAGGCCGCCGAAGCCGCAATGGAGTCTCGCCATGTTGAGCTTGACGCTGAAACCAGCCAGTCCGAAGTGCAGCAGGTGGTGGCGGATCTCGCAGCAGATCCAGCGGTGCATGGGATTCTGGTGCAGCTACCGCTGCCTGAGGGGCTGAATCCTGATGCGGTGCTTGAGCTGATCCCACCCGAGAAGGATGTTGACGGTTTGACCCCCCGCTCAATGGGCAGGCTCGTCAGAGGTCAACAAGGGCATGTGCCATGCACGCCTCTGGGAGTGATGCGACTGCTTGAGCGCTACGGGGTTGCTACTGCGGGTAAGCGTGCCGTGGTGATCGGTCGTTCCACGCTGGTGGGTCTGCCTCAGGTGCTGCTGCTAGGACGCAAAGGGGTAGACGCCACGCCGACGCTGGCACATAGTCGCACCCCAGAGTTGCGTGAGGTGTGCCGTCAGGCTGACATCATCGTGGCCGCCGCCGGGATCGCCCGACTAGTGACCGCCGACTTCGTGCAGCCCGGTGCAGCAGTGATTGACGTGGGAATCTCGCGCACCGCTGATGGCATTGTCGGTGATGTGGACTTTGAGACGGTTCAGCAGGTGGCCGGTGCTGTGACCCCGATGCCGGGCGGAACCGGACCGATGACGATCGCCTGTCTGCTGCAGAACACGCTGTCCGCCGCCCAGATGCAAGGCGCCTTCCCGCTCGCCGTCAGCGCCTAGCCCGCCGCTCGCCGTCAGCGCCTAGTCTGTCAGCCCGCCGCTCGCCGCCAGCACTTAGTCTGTCAGCTCGCTGCTCGCCGTCAGCGCCTAACCCCTGCCAGCGCCTAGCCCGCTACTCGTCGTCAGCGCCTAGCCCGCCGCTTGTCGCTTGTTAGCTCGCAGCCCGCTGCTCGTCGTCGACGCCTAACGGTTAACGCTGATTCTCAGTGATTCAGCTTCAGTTGATTCATATTCTCATATTTACCTCCTTAGTCTTTCGATTCGTTCGGCTTTTTACGGTTGCCTGCGTCACTAGCGACTAGCGCGTCCACAGCGGGCTCGGGCCGGGTCTCGGTGGTGATTGATCTGACTGAAGTCTCCACCTGTTCCAGTTCGGGGATCGGCTTGGAATCTGATGCAACACCCAGATCCCCAAAGCGACGCGCTTTGGGCAACACTCGCTTCTCGAAAGAACCGACCCCGTCGTTGTAGGCACTCACGGCTCGCTCAAGACCGTTACCCACCTTTTGGAAATGCTCCACAAACACCCTCAGACGTTCGTAAAGTTCTTTGCCATGCTTGGCGATCTCAGCAGCGTTTTCGCTCATTTCTTGCTGCTTCCAAGCCAGCGCCACCGTCCGCAGGAAGGCCACCAGCAGCCCTGGAGTGGCGATCAACACGTTGTGGTCTTTCCAAGCGTTCTCCCATAGTCGAGGTGCCACCTTCATGGCCGAATCGAGGATCGGGTCAGCTGGCACGAACATCAGCACAAAGTCGGGCGACCCTTTGACCGCAGCGGCGTAGTCCCGACCACCGAGGCTCTTAGCATGTCCAGAAATGGATTTGACATGAAGGTCCAGGTGATGCTTCTTCTTGGTTTCGTCGTCGGCTTCGTGAGCGTTTAGGAAGTTTTCCAGAGGAGCCTTGGCATCGATCACCACCTTCGCGCCGCCCGGCACGTCCACCACAGCGTCGGGACGCAGCGTGCCGTCAGGGCCCTCCACAGAGGCTTGCAAATGGTAGGAGATGTGCTGGCTTATGCCTGCGAGTTCAAGAATGTTGCTCAACTCCTGTTCAGCCCATCGTCCACGAATTTGTGGTGATCGCAAGGCCTCACGAAGGTCTCCAGTGACTTTCTGGAGCCCCGCTCCTTGCCGCATCAGCGATGCGACCTGCTCTTGTAGACCTTTGTAGGCACCCTCGCGCTTGGCCTCAATGCTTCTATTCTGTTTGTCCAACTCGCCGAGCTTTTCGTTGATCGGCTTGACCATGTTGTCGATGGCCTTCTGGCGCTTCTCCAGCTCTGATGCGCTGAGCCGACTGTGGCCGTCGAACAGCTCCTTGGCCTGCTTGAGCAAAGACTCGCTGTTCTCCTTGAGCACACCCGAAGCCAAGCCTTTGAACTGATTCTCAAGCTGAGTCTGATACTTGTTCAACTCTTCGCGGCGCGCCTTGTGGTCAGCCTTCTCAGCCGCAAGTTCCGCTGTGGCTTCAGCCAGTTCATGTCGGACATCGTCTCGTTCCTGACGAGCCGTATCGCGCTCGCCTCTGACCTGCTGCACTTCACGCTCACGCTCTTGCAGCAGCACCTCCACCCGGGCGACCTCGCCAGCATCTCCAGCAGTGTTCGACGTGCGTCCGACACGCAGCCCCACCACCACCGCAACGACGATTACGAGTACTGCGAACAGCAACAAACTGAGTGTTATTTCCATGCCCATGAAACTAGTCGCCCCCTGTGACATTGCTGATAACGCCCTTCCCTAGCCCAGCGTGGTAGCCCCACCGCAATCGCAATCTTAGTAAGATTATAATATATTCAAATATATTTCATGCTATCAAGAGGATAACTTCAACCAGAGAAGAACTCCAAGCGGACGAGTTCCCAGCGGACGAGAGCGCCCAGTGGAAGCGAGCTACCAGTGACGACGAGGACGAAGACGAGGAAGGAGGAGGTTTCTAAGTGAACGAGCAGCACATCCTTGCGAGAATGCGGCGACAGCATGGACTGATCTCTCGTGCGCAGGCCCTAGATATGGGCATGACGAGTCGTCAGATCGATGGCAGGGTCAAATCAGGCGCTTGGGTGCGTGAGGCCTCGGGCATCTACCGACACGAAGCTGTGCCATCGACTGTTCGTTCGAGGCTGCTGGCATTGTGCATGGCTCACGGTGCGGTGGCTAGCCATCGTTCTGCGGCGGCCCTTCACCCCATCGAGGGCTACAGGCTCGACCGAGTGGAAGTGATCGTGCCGCCGGGCAGGGCTCGGAGTATTCGGGGTGTTCGTCGCTACGAATCAAGCCAGATGGATCTGTTCAAGCCGGTTGAGCGTGACGGGATCCGTTGCACGCCTATGGGCAGGACAGTGCTTGACCTCGCTGCCGTCGTGAATCGCAGGCAACTCGACCGCACCGTTGATGCAGTGCTCAGGGACGGGCAGCTTCGACTATCGGATCTCTATAGAGTGCTCGTGTCGCACGCAAGGCGGGGACGGCGAGGCTGCGAAGCTCTCCGTGCGTCACTGGCCGAGCGCTGCGTCGGCCACGCTGTGCCCCTCAGCGAATGGAGCCGCATGGTGGCCAATCTGCTGGTTGATGCCGATCTCGACTACCCGGCGCTTGAGCATCGGGTGTGTCGGGCTGACGGAAGATTCGTGGCCCAAGTCGATCTTGCTTTCCCGAAGCATCGGGTGGCGATCGAACTGGACAGTGTGCGCTGGCACGACAACCGTGAGTCGTTCGTGCATGATCGTCGTCGCCGCAACGAGGTCACACTCGCTGGCTGGACGGTCCTCAACTTCACTTGGAGCGACTACGCCGAGCATCCGGCATCGCTCTGCAAGTCAGTGTCCCAGGCGCTTGCCGCGTCCGAGGCCCAGGCGCTTGCCGCAGCCGCAACGAACTTCTGTCAGTAATCCACCTCAGGGGTGGAAATTTGCAGGTTTTTCCGCATAAGCTCAGCTGAGGCCGACGATGTTGCCGTCGGCGTCAATGTCGATCCCTTTGGCGGCAGGCATCCGACCCAGCCCCGGCATGGTTCGCATGTCACCGCAGATCGGATACACAAAACCGGCACCCACCGAAGCCCGCACCTCACGCACAGGCAGAGTCCAACCCGTAGGCGCCCCCTTCAGAGCCGGATCCGACGAGATCGAAAGGTGAGTCTTAGCGATGCACACCGGCAGATTCCCGAAGCCTGCTTCGGTGTAAGTGGACAACTGCGCTTCAGCAGCACTGGAGTATTCAACGCCGTCAGCGCCATAAACCTTGGTGGCCACGGTCTCGATCTTGGACTTGAGCGAGGCATCGTCAGGGTAGAGCACCGCAAACTCGCTCGGCTCTTCAGCCGCCTCGGCCACAGCTTCA
Source organism: Candidatus Aldehydirespirator catecholifindens (assembly GCA_028283245.1). Taxonomy (GTDB): domain Bacteria; phylum Actinomycetota; class Acidimicrobiia; order Acidimicrobiales; family Aldehydirespiratoraceae; genus Aldehydirespirator; species Aldehydirespirator catecholifindens. Next base: position 5,969 of record JAPYNU010000011.1, read on the forward strand.
GCCAGCGCAGCAGCACCACGACCCCCATCAGCGAAGTGGGTCGTCACTGCGGATCGAGCGTCGAACTCGGCTGCGATCTCGCCGATGGCAGCGATGTCAGCGTCGTGATCCCCAGGAAAGACATTGATCGCCACCACGGGAGTGCAACCGTGAATACGCATGTTCTCAAGTTGCTTGCGCAGGTTGTCGCCGCCTTGGTGGACTTCGTCAGGGTTCTCGGCGAGCAGCGCCTCGGGCAAAGGCCGTCCGGCCACGATCCGATGTTTACCCGAATGAGCTTTCAAGCCTCTCACGGTGGCCACCAGCACAGCAGCGTCAGGAGCAATCCCCGAATAGCGGCATTTGATGTTGAAGAACCGCTCAGCGCCCATGTCAGCACCGAAACCGGCCTCGGTCAACAAAAAGTCAGAGGTGTGGATCCCAACCTGGTCGGCCACAATCGACGAGTTGCCGGTGGCAATATTGCCGAACGGCCCGGTATGCACCAAGGCGGGAGTGTTCTCCAAAGTCTGCATCAGGTTGGGCTTGACAGCTTCACGAAGGATCACCGCCATCGACCCAGCCACACCGATCTCCTCAGCAGTCACTGGAGTGCCGCCTTTGGTGTAACCCACCACGATGCGCCCCAACCGAACCCGCAAATCTTGCAGGCCGGTGCATAGCGCCAGCGCGGCCATAACCTCCGACGCAGCAGTAATGTCGAAGCCCGACTCTCGTGGCACGCCGTCGAGGCGCCCGCCCAGACCCAAAGTGACGTTGCGCAGTGCCCGGTCGTTCACGTCAAGCACTCTGCGCCAAGTGATGTTGTGGATGTCTAGACCGCTTTCGTTGCCGTGAAACAGATGAGCGTCAACCATGGCTGAGCACAGATTGTGGGCTGCGGTCACGGCATGCATATCGCCGGTGAGATGCAGGTTGAATAAGTCCATCGGCACAACCTGGCTGTAACCGCCGCCAGCGGCACCTCCCTTTATGCCGAATGTTGGCCCCATTGAGGGTTGCCGGATAGCGATGGTGGCGCTGCGCCCGATGTGTTGAAATGCTTGACCCAAGCCCACGGTTGTGGTGGTTTTGCCTTCCCCAAGCGGAGTGGGCGTGATGGCTGACACCACCACATAGCGAGCCCGCCCCCGACCAGCGGAGGCCATTGCCTCTACCGCGTCAAGGCTGACTTTGGCGGCACCCGTGCCGTAGGGTTCGAGCATGTCGGCAGGGATTCCGGCATCAGCGGCGATCTCTGTGAGAGGCTTCAGGTCAGCCCCCGAAGCGATCTCCAAGTCAGTGGGAAACGTCATAGTCGCCCTTCCTTTCGTTTGGCGCATCCTGCGACGCATCCAGTGGTGTAGTCAACAGTGTGTTCAGTGTGTTCAGTGGGATAGTCAACGACGCATCCTGCGGCGCGTCCAGTGGTGTGGTCAACGACGCGTCCTGCGACGCATCCTGTGTGATAGTCAACGACGCGTCCTGCGACGCATCCTGTGGGATAGTCAACGACGCGTCCTGCGACGCATCCTGTGGGATAGTCAACGACGCGTCCTGCGACGCATCCAGTGGTGTAGTCAACGGGGGTAGTCAGTGGCTTGGTCAACGGGGTAGTCAGTGGGATAGTCAACGACGCGTCCTGCGACGCATCCAGTGGTGTGGTCAACGGAGCATCCTGCGTTGTGGTGTGGTCAGTGGGTGTGGTGTGCTCAACGGGGGTAGTCAACGACGCATCCTGCGACGCGTCCAGTGTTGTGGTCAAGTCTTGCATACTGTGTTGTCTCTATAATATGAGCGCTGTGTGACAGGTAGCTTGTTGTTCCACAAACCAGCCAAGCAAAGCAAGCAAAGCAAGCAAAGCAACCAGCCAAGCAAAGCAAGCCAAGCCAGCCAAGCAAAGCAAAGCGAGGACAACGGCAAGTGACAGGGAAGGATTGATTGTGGACGAGTTCCCATCAAGCGCCAAATGCGTAGTGATTGGTGCAGGTATTGTCGGTAACTGCCTTGTGGGGCATCTCACCAAACTCGGCTGGAGCGACCTAGTGCTCGTCGACAAGGGGCCGCTGCCCAATCCCGGTGGATCAACCGGACACGCATCCAACTTCATCTTCCCAGTGGATCACAACAAAGAGATGTGCCTGTTGGGGGTGCAGAGCGCCAACCAGTATCGTGATCTGGGCTTGTCGGTTGACTCCGGCGGCATTGAAGTGGCCCGCACTCAGCAACGTATGGATGAGTTCCAGCGGCGCATGACTTCAGCCAAAGCCTGGGGGGTGGATGCCCAACTGCTAAGCCCCGAAGAAGTCCGTGAACTGGTGCCGTTCGTCAACACCGACGTGATCTTGGGCGGCTTCTACTGCCCGTCGGTGTCGGTGGTGGATTCGCTGGAGACCGGCACCGTGATGCGGCGTCTGGCCACCGACAACGGCTGCCGGGTGCTGGCCAACACTGAAGTGCTTGACGTTGTCACCACCCCCGGCCCTAACCCAGGCGAGAGCACCGTCTCAGCGGTTGTTACCAGTGCTGGCACCATAGAAACCGAATATGTGGTGATCGCCTGCGGGGTCTGGTCTAACCGGATAGCCAACATGGCTGATGCCTACATTCCGTTGGTGCCTGCAGTGCATCAGATGGCCGATGTCGGCCCGATTGACATGCTCGCTCATACAGGCAAAGAGATCGGCTATCCGATCGTGCGAGACATGGACACCTACTGCTACGAGCGTCAGTCGTCTGGATCCATGGAAGTGGGCTCATATGCTCACCGACCCATACTGCATCACCCTGATGAGATTCCATCAAACGACGAAGCGGCCTTGTCACCTACCGAGATGCCGTTCACGCCTGACGACTTCGATCCTCAGATGGAGCAGGCCATTGAGTTGATGGACATGCTCGGTGACGCCGAAATCAAATACGCCATCAACGGTTTGCTTTCGTTGACTCCTGATGCCATGCCTTGCCTGGGTGAGGTGCCTGATGTGCGCAACCTCTGGTCGGCTGCTGCGGTCTGGGTCAAGGAAGGGCCGGGCATGGCCCAAGCGGTGGCCGAGTGGATGACCTATGGCTATCCCCGGGTGATTGATGTTCACGGTTCTGACATTGCCCGTTTCTATCCCGAGGAACGCTCCGATGAACACATTTGGGCTCGTGCGTCTGAGCATTTCAACAAGACCTACGGCATTGTCCACCCCGCTGAGCAGTGGGAAAGCCGCCGCAATCTGCGGGTGGGGCCGTATTTCTCACGCCAGCAAGAACTTGGCGCTTTTTTCTTCCAGGCTCGCACTTGGGAGAGGCCGCACTGGTTTGAAAGCAACACCGACCTGGTGCAGCGATACGGCCTCAGCGAGCGTCCAGTCGAATGGGATAACCGCTGGTGGAGCCCAATATGCAACGCTGAGCATCTCAACCTGCGAGAAAACTGCGGTCTGGTTGACTTGAGCGCTTTCCAGGTTTATGAGCTGACCGGCCCGGGAGCGGTTGCTTATGCCGAACGGCTAGCGGTCAACAAGGTTGATGTGGCTGTTGGCCGCTCGATTTATACGCCGTGGCTCACCCCTGACGGCGGCTTTCATTCGGATTTGACGATGATGCGCATGGCTGAGGATCGTGTGCGGATCGTTACAGGTGTGTTCGACGGCGGACGAGACAAGTTCTGGATTCGTCGCCATATGCCCAGCGACGGCTCGGTGCGCTTTGATGATCTCACTAGCGACATCACCACACTGGGACTGTGGGGCCCAAACGCTCCTGCGGTGCTGGCTCAGATCTGTGACTTTGACTTGAGCCAAGACGGTTCGCCGTATGGTTCGCTGCGTGAGGTGGAACTCAACTGCGGTGCCGCAGGCACGGTCAAGGCCACGCTGTTTCGTATTTCGTATGTGGGTGACACCGGCTGGGAGATGTATCTGAACTGGAACGACGGCCCGGCGCTGTGGGATACCCTGATGCGAGCCGGTGGCGAATACGGGCTGCGACCCACCGGCGGCTCTGTCTACAGCATCTCTGGGCGTCTTGAGAAGGGCTACCGGCTGATGGGTGCCGAACTCGAAAGCGAATACAACCCGCTGGAGGCGGGCCTGGCTCGACCGAGAGTCAAGGCGACGGATTTCATCGGCAAAGAGGCTTACCTCAAAGCCAGAGACGCTGGCGATCCCGAAGTGCAGATGTGCGTGCTAACGGTCGAAGACCAGCACGACTCGCAAGGTCGCAAGCGCTACATGCAAGGCGGCAACGAGCCGATTGTCACTCCAGACGGTAAGCGCATCATCGATTCGCATGGACGGGTGTCTCGTGTCACCACTGCCGGGCCAGGGCCGTCGGTTGGTAAGCATCTGCTGATGTCGTATCTGCCTGCCGAGCTAGCTTCACCCGGCACGCAACTCGGGGTTGTCTATATGAACGAGATCTTCGATGCGCGAGTCGCTACCACAGGCGCGGTGTTCGACCCTGATGATTCGCGCCTCAAGAGCTAAGAGCTGAGAGCTAGCAGGCAGGCGCAGCGAATGCGGATTCTGTGTTGCATCAAGCGGGTGCCAGCCCCCGGTGCCAAAATCAATGTTGCTGCCGACGGCTGTTCAGTTGACGCGGCTCATCTCGGCTTCACCACCAGCCCACATGAGGAGTGCGCCGTTGAGGAGGCGGTTCAGATCACTGAGCGCGGTGGTGGTGAGGTAACCGTGCTCACTCTCGGCAGCGTCGAGGCTGGCGAGCAGCTGCGCTACGCGGCTTCGGTGGGTGCCCATCATGGCGTGCTTGTGGCATCTGATGGATCGTCTTGGGATCCTCAGCGCACCGCCCGAGCTCTGACCACAGCAATCGAGTCGCTTGAAGCTGATAGCGGCACCTTCGATTTGATCCTGTTCGGCAACGAGTCGGCTGACTCAGGCGGCTTTCAGGTTGGAGTGCGGGTTGCTTGCGCGCTGGGTCGTGCCATTGTCAACGGAGTCAAGGGGATTGAGTTGCTGGAGCGTAAAGGTGAGGTTGAGGGTAAAGGTCAGAGTGAGGGTAAAGGTGAGGGTGAAGCTCGGCTGCGGGCTCGGCGTGAAATCGAAGGCGGCTTTGAGGTGTATGAGTTCGGCCTGCCTGCCGTGCTGGGCATAAAAGAGGGCATTAACCTGCCCCGCTATCCCACTATGCGCGGACGCCTAGCCTCCAAGAAGCTGCAGATCACCACTTTGGAACTTGACTGTGTCGCTGGCGGGCAGAAGCTGCGGCGGCTGCATCGCCCCGCTGAGACAGTTTCTGAGACTTCGATCCTCGGTCAGGGTGACACTGGGGTTGCAGCGGCCGTGGATGTGATTGAAGGATTGGGGTTGATGTGATGCTGCTGGTACTGATTGAGGGATTGGGGTTGATGTGATGCTGCTGGTGCTGATTGAACATGATCGCGGCGTTCTTGGCGAGCCTGCGCTAGAGGCGCTGACCTTCGGGCGGAGCTTGGCGGCCAAAATGAATGCGGCCTGCCATGGTTTGATGATCGGTGCGGACGAATCAGCAGCCCAACAGGCCGCTGCACAGGTCGGGGCTCACGGCGCCACTCAGCTATACACCGTGCAACATGAAGTGCTAAGCGATTTCGGTCCCGAGGCATGGGGTGAGTCGCTGGCTCAAGTGATCACTGCGCTGCAACCCGCAGCCGTGCTGGCTTGTGGCAGTGAGCGAGGCAACGAAGTGATGGCTCAAGCAGCGGCGCGCCTTGATCTGCCTTTCGCTGCTAACTGTATTGATATCAACCCGTCGGATGATCTAGCTGGCGAGGGCGATGCTGCTGGTGGGGGCGAGGGTGCTGGCGGGTCATGGGCGGTGACTCGCATCCAATGGGGCGGTTCGCTGTTAGAGGACGCTGATCTTGTGACGGTTGCGCCTGACGCGGCTGCGTTGTTTTCTTGCGGTTTGCATACGGTGGTGTCTGCGCCATTGGATTCGCTGGATCCGTCTTTGGGTCCACCCGAAATCCAGCCCGTTAGTGTGCAGCTAGATGCTGAGTTGTCGCGGACTGTGGTTCGTGAACGTGTGGTATTGGAGTCGGGTGTCACCTTGCCGACCGCTCCTGTGGTGGTGGGCGGCGGCCGCGGCGTGGGTTCAGCCGATGGGTTCGCTGCGTTGGAAGAGCTGGCAGAGTTGCTCGGAGGCCGGGTGGGTTGCAGTCGGGCTGTCACCAACAACGGCTGGCGGCCTCACTCCGATCAGGTAGGTCAGACCGGCACACGCATCGCCCCAGACCTTTACATCGCTGCGGGCATTTCAGGGGCTGTGCAGCATTGGGTGGGTGCCATGGCCTCCAAACACATTCTGGCGGTCAACACCGACCCAGAAGCGAACATGGTCACCAAAGCGGATTGGGCGGTCATCGGCGACCTGCATGAGGTCATCCCTGCGATCACAGCCGAAATCCGTCGCCGCAAGGGCTAGTTCTGACAACTCAGCCGCCGAAGCCAGTCCTGACAACTCAGCCGCCGAAGCTAGTCCGCCGCAACAGTTCAGCCGCCGAAGCCAGCCAGCAGCGACAGTTCAGCTGCCGAAGCTAGTCCTGGCGGCGAGCAGACTCCACTGCTGTCACCACTTGCGCTACGACTGCGGATGTATCCACAAGAGCTGTTTCGCCGCTGGCGCGCTCGGTGAGTTCAACTTCGCCGTCGGCTGCGGCTCTCCCAGCAGTGATACGCCACGGAATGCCGATCAGCTCAGAATCAGCGAACTTCACTCCGGCTCGAGCGTCTCGATCATCTAGCAGCACTTCGCAACCCTGTTCACGCAGCTCGCTATATAGCTGCTCAGCCAAAGCCACAGCCGGTTCGTCACGCATACTGGGCACAGTGATCACCACCTCATAGGGGGCCACCGACATAGGCCAACAAAGTCCTCGGTCATCGTGATGCACTTCAGCCACAGCAGCTACGGCACGTCCGATACCAATGCCGTAAGAGCCCATAGTGATGGCACGATTAACACCGTCAGCATCAAGCACAGTGGCACCCATAGCTTCGGCGTAACGTCGCCCCAGCTTGAAAATGTGACCCGTCTCAATGCAGCGAACCACTTCCAGAGGATGACCACAAACCGGGCATGGTTCACCAGCGGACACTTCTCTCAGGTCAAGCCACTGCTGCACACAAATGTCGCGGTCAACGTCCACGCCTCGGTAATGCCAGTCGTCTTCGTTGGCGCCGGTGGTCAGATTGCGCCGACCGTTCAGCGCATGATCGGCCAGCACCGGCAGGTCAGTAACACCCACCGCTCCCAGCGAACCTGGATGCGCCCCAAGACGCTCAAAGGTCTCAGCGGGTTCAGCCGCACGGATCTCTAATGCGCCGGTGCTGTCGGCGAGCTTTTGCAGATTCAGACGATGATCGCCTCGCAGCAGCGCCAGCGTCATCGACCCGTCGAGCACCATCACCATTGTCTTGATCTGGCGATGCGCCACAGCACCGCCTTCCACCGCTTCGAGCGCGGCGATGGTGCGCACGCCTGGGGTGGCGAAACGCTCTAGTTCGCCCGATTTGCCGCCACCGCCATCGTCCATCGGTGCCAGAGTCGAGGTGGCTCGTTCCACGTTGGCGGCGTAACCGCAAGCCCCACAGCAGGCGATGTCGTCCTCGCCAGCGGGGGAGGGCACCATGAACTCCACCGACCCGGCACCGCCCATCATTCCCGACGAGGCCTGCACAGCCAGCGCGTTCAGCGAAAGGCGTTCGAAGACGCGGATGTAAGCCTGGCGATGAATCTCAAAGGCATGGTCTAGGCCAGCATCGTCAAGGTCGAATGAGTAGCTGTCTTTCATGGCGAACTCACGCACTCGCAGCAACCCCGACTTGGGGCGAGGCTCGTCACGAAATTTCCACTGGATCTGATACCAGATTTGTGGCAGCGACTTGTATGAGGTGACCTCGCGGGCGATCTCGCTAAACACCTCCTCGTGGGTCATTCCCAGCGCTAGATCAGCTTCTTTGCGGTCTTGGAAGCGAAACATTTCAGGCCCAACCGAATCCCAGCGCCCTGAGCGCTGCCAGATCGAAGCTGGATGCATCGCTGGCAGCAAAAACTCTTGGGCACCGATGTCGTCCATGCCCTGACGCACGATGTTCTCAACCTTGTCGTGTACTCGCAGGCCTAAAGGCAGCAGCGAGTAGTGACCGGCGTGAAGCTGGCGAATAAACCCGCCGCGCACCAGCAGCTTGTGGCTGGCCGCTTCGGCATCAGCAGGCGCGTCACGCAAGGTAGGGATAAACAGCTGTGACCATCTCATCAGACGCCCAACCTAGTGCTTCAACTATGTGCATCAACAGGTTCTTAATGTGATAGCTTGACAAGCGGTGAAACGCAAGACCGGCCAACCCGGCAAGTCCCGCACACCTAATGAGCGGCCGTTGCCGCGACTCACCACCCCGATGGTCCGTGACAATGGCCGTCTGCGTCCCGCTAGCTGGGATGAAGCCCTTCAACGGGCAGTCTCAGGATTCAGCGAAGTGATCAACCGCCACGGACCCGACGGCTTCGGCATGTTCAGCTGCTCAAAAGCCACCAACGAGATGAACTACGCAGCGCAGAAGTTCATTCGTGCCGTGATCGGGTCAAACAATATTGACTCCTGCAACCGTACTTGACACGCTCCTTCCGTCGTCGGTCTGGCGACAGTGTTCGGTGCTGGAGGCGGAACGTCTTCTTATCTTGAGGTTCAAGAAGCCGACGTGATCCTGCTTTGGGGCTCTAACGCCCGTGAAGCGCATCCGATCTTTTTCCATCACGTCCTAAAAGCGCTGGATAGTGGCTCGCGCATGTATGCCATTGATCCCAGGCGCACCTCCTCAGCCAAGTTCGCAGACCGCTGGTTGGGCATCTCGGTCGGCACCGATATTGCTCTGGCCAACGCCATGGGACGTGAGATCATTGCCGCAGGTTTACACGACCGTGACTTCATCGCTCGTGCTACTACAGGCTTTGAGAAGTATAAAGCTCATGTTGAGGTTTGTACTCTTGACTACGCTGCTCAGGTAACTGGCGTTCCTGCCGAAGCGGTGCGTGATATGGCACATGCTTACGCTTCTGCGCCCACTGCTCAGATCCTTTGGACTTTGGGCATAACCGAACACCACAACGCGGTTGACAACGTGGTGTCGCTTTGCAATCTGGCGTTGCTGACCGGCCATGTAGGGCGCCGAGGCTCGGGATTGTGTCCGCTGCGAGGCCAAAACAATGTTCAAGGCGGCGGCGATATGGGTGCCATACCCAACCGTTTCCCCGGTTTTCAAGATCTAACCGACCCGACGATAAGGGCCAAGTTTGAGGCCGTTTACCGCACGCAACTAAACAGTGTGCCCGGCAAGCATCTAACTCTGATGTTTGAGGCAATGGCCGCTGGTGAGTTGCGTGCCTGCTATGTGATAGGCGAGAACCCGGCCGATTCTGAAGCCGACGTGGCCCACGCCCGCAAGCTAATGGCCGATCTTGACATTCTGGTAGTGCAAGACATTTTCATGACCCGCACCGCTGAGATGGCTGATGTGGTGCTGCCAGCGTCGCTGGCCTGGGCCGAATCCGATGGCACTGTCACCTCCAGCGAGCGAAGGGTGCAGCGGGTTCGTGCTGCGGTGCCTCCCCCAGGACAAGCACGTCACGACATTGACATCATCGCCGAACTGGCTCGACGTCTCGGTTTTGATTGGGGTCATCCCAGCGCCGAAGACCTTTGGGAAGAGTTGCGGTCGCTTTCACCGATGCATGGCGGCATGTCTTGGGAACGTCTCGAAGCATCTGGCGGACTGCAATGGCCTTGCACAAGCGAAGATGATCCAGGAACTGAGTTCTTGCATGATTGGCTGTGGGCCGACGATCTGCGCGGCCACGCTCCAGCACCGTTCAGCATCACTCACCATGTTCCGCCCGCGGAGCAGCTCAGCGAAGAGTTCCCGTTGCGGCTAACTACTGGTCGAGCGCTTGACTCTTACAACACTGGAGTACAGTCGCGTGGCTACGTATCGCCAATCCGTTACGGCGATGCTATTGATGTCAGTCCCGTTGATGCTGCAACGCTGGGAGTGGTTGACGGTGAGCGAGTGTTGGTCAGTTCGCCTCGAGGTTCAGTAGAGATGGATGTGCGGATCCAGCCCGACATTCCTGCCGGTCTAACGTTCACGACTTTCCATTTCCCAGAGTTGGTGGATGCCAATGTTTTGACCAACGACGAATGGGATCGTCGCTCGGGCACTTCAGAGTTCAAGGCCGCCGCCATCAGGATTACCAAACTCAACAGCGAGAACAGCGAGAACAGCGAGAACGGTTCGAAGCGGCCCACAAACCAGGCGAGTCAGGCGAACCAGGATTTAGAGCGTTCCCGAGAGCACGCTCCGGCATAGTTGACTGCACTGGCGTAGTTGCCTGCACTTCATAGTTGAATGCACTATTGTGAGGCTCTCTGAGCAGTGCAGACAAATCCTTTGAGCTTGTCTTTGAGTTCGTCTTGAATGAGTGAATGACTAAACGGCTGAATGACTGAACGACTGAGCGGCTGAATGACTGACATTTATCTGAGCGATGAGCGCGCTACCGACCCCGAAATCGCTGCCGTAAACGCAGCGCTGAGTGCCGCTGGCGCGGATCCAGCGGATCCGGTTGTGATCCTTGAAACTGACAGGCTCTACACGTCCGGCACTGCCCGACGCCGCCAGCGCCGCCATTTTCTGCTGCCAGCGTTGCACGCATTGCAGAACACTGCTGGCTGGATTAGCCCGGGCGGTGTCAACTACGTGGCTGAAATGCTTGGTGTGCCTCCTGCCGAGATTTTCGGTGTGGCCAGTTTCTATGACCTGTTGCACACCGAGGCACCCGACCATCTCGATGACGTTTTTCATGTGTGCGTCGACTCTCCATGCCGGATAGAGGGCGCTAACGATCTGGCCGACCGGCTTCGAGCCGAAGGCAAACATGTGCATCTCGGCCCGTGTCTGGGTCAATGCGAGCGGGCACCTGCTTTGTTCGTGCAGGGTTGCGGTGGCCGACCAGACTACGTACCCGCCGACAGCGCTGCCACCGGAGCTACCGCCAAAGCTGCCACCGGAGCTACCACCGCTCAAGCCTCTGACAGCGCCACCACTCAAGCCCCTGACAGCGCCTCCACCAAAGCCTCCACCGAGCAGCCGTTCCTTCTGCCGCAGGCACCCAACAAGTCGCTGCGATTGCTGCGTCGCATCGGCGTGGTTGATCCTTGCAGCTTGGACTCCTACATCGCTCACGGCGGCTACACAGCGCTGCATCGAGCAGCCGAAATAGGCGCTGAAGCGGTGCTTGAGTCCGTGGCCGCTTCGGGATTGTCGGGACGCGGCGGCGCAGCTTTCCCCACCGGTGTCAAGTGGCGTGCTGTAGCCGCTGAGTCAGCCCAACCCGAACAATCCGAACAACCCAAACGATCCAAACAATCCAAGCATGTGGTCGCCAACTGCGATGAGTCCGAGCCGGGCACTTTCAAGGATCGCATCGTGATGCAACACGACCCGTTCGCACTCATCGAGTCGATGACTATCGCAGCGCTGTCCACTGGAGCAACTCAAGGCTGGATCTACATACGTGGCGAGTATCCGCTGGCCACCACCCGCCTGCAGAACGCCATCAAATCAGCCCGTGCGGCGGGACTGCTAGGCACCAACATCGCTGACACTCAGCATCAGTTCGATATTGTTGTGCGACGCGGGGCTGGTGCCTACATCTGCGGCGAAGAGACTGCCCTGTTCAACTCGCTGGAGGGTTTCCGTGGAGAGCCGCGCAACAAGCCGCCGTTTCCTACCACCCACGGCCTTTTTGGTGAACCCACCGCCATCAACAACCCCGAAACCCTGCTCAACGTTATTGACATAGTCAACGAAGGCGCCGACGCTTACCGCAGCCGCGGCACCGAACGTTCACCGGGCACCAAACTGTTTTGCGTATCGGGTCGGATAGGCCACGCTGGTCTTTATGAAACACCTTTCGGTATTACGCTCGGCGAACTGATTGATCTGGCTGGCGGTGTGACGGGCAGTGGTCAACTGCAGGCGGTGCTGATGGGCGGTGCGGCCGGGTCGTTTGTAGGGCCCGACTCGTTGGGTTTGCCCCTCACTTTGGAGGACACCCGCGCTGCGGGCACCACGCTGGGTTCGGGCGTGGTGATGGTGTTCGATACTTCGGTTGATATGACTGATGTGGTGGTGCGTATCGCCGAGTTTTTTCGTCACGAGTCGTGCGGGCAGTGCGTGCCGTGCCGGGTGGGGGCGGTGCGCCAGCACGAAACGCTGGTGCAGATGCAACATCGTGGTCGGCTGTCACCGCAGCGGCGGGCGCTCATTGATGACATGGCCGAAGTGATGGCTGATGCTTCGATCTGTGGTCTGGGTCACACCGCAGCTTCGGCGGTTCGCTCGGCTTTGTCGCTGGGACTAATCTCACAAGCACCAATCTCACCGGGACTAATCTCACAAGCATCAATCTCATGAGCACCACAGACACCAGCGACGTCACCACAGACATCACCACAGACACCAGCGACGTCACCAGCGAGGCCACCACAGAAACCAGCGACGTCGCAGAAACCATCACAGAGACCGCTGTAACGATCACCATTGACGGACGTAGTGTGGCAGTGCCCGAAGGTGCCACTATCGGCGCAGCTTGCAACGCTGCCGGGGTGAACACACCGACTCTGTGCTGGGCCGAGAACCTGACTCCGGTAAACGTGTGTCGGGTTTGCGTGGTCGAACTAGAGGGATCGCGTGCGCTAGTTCCGTCGTGTTCAAGGATCGCCGAACAAGGCATGGTGATCCACACCGACACTGAGCGTGTGCGTCACAGTCGCCGTATGGTGTTGGAGTTTTTGGGGTCAAGTGTTGATCTCAGCCAGACCAGCGATCTGCATCACTGGATGGATATCTACGATGCTGACTGCGACCGTTACAGCGAAGACGACCATGATGCGAAGCGGGTTGATGAGCCCGTCAAGATCCAAGACGAGCTTTACATCCGTGACTATTCCAAATGCGTGCTGTGCTACAAGTGTGTTGAGGCTTGTGGCGATGATGCGCAGCACACGTTTGCCATTGCCGTGTCGGGCCGAGGCTTTGATGCTCGGATCTCCACCGAGTTTGATGCGTCGCTGCCGGATTCGGCTTGTGTCTACTGCGGTAACTGCGTGGCGGTGTGCCCGACTGGTGCGTTGCAGTTCAAGACCGAATACGACCTTCGTCAGGCTGAGCAGTGGCGACCCGAAGATCAGACGGTTACCCGCACGGTCTGCTCATATTGCGGTGTGGGATGCAATCTTGAGCTTCATGTGCAAGATGAGCGCATTGTCAAAGTGACTTCACCGTCAGATCATTCCGTTACCAGCGGCCATCTCTGCATCAAGGGACGTTTCGGCTGGCAATACGTCCACGGCTAGCCGCAAGCAGATGCCCGCAAGCTCCTCGGTATATGATCCAGAAGCCGTCGCGGGTCATGTCTCACCCTTGAGTTAAGTTGAGGCAACACCACTCACCAACAGCCTCTTAGAGAGCGCGCGCCATGACCCCCACTCAGATTCCACCGATCAAAATACAGGGCATCAAAACAAAGGCCATTCCGTATATTCGAGAGAGCGTTAAATGGAACGGTCATGGACGTTGGATAGAGCCTTTTGTCGGTTCCGCTGTTGTGGCTTTGAATATGAAACCAGATCGAGCATTGTTAGGTGATACAAATCCTCACCTTATACGTTTCTATTCGGGCATTCAGGACGGTACTGTGACAGGCGAAAGTGTTCGTGAGTTTTTGGAAAGAGAAGGGTCTCGATTGCTAATCAGAGGCGAGGCCCACTATTACAG
>JAPYNU010000012.1 GCA_028283245.1 Candidatus Aldehydirespirator catecholifindens
CACAAACAACCGCGAACCCAAAGACCCACGGACACTGTTAACACCACGGGCACCGCTAAACAGCGGAAACACTTTTCTCATAACAACACACTACCACACAACAAAGGGTTGAGGGTAGATTCCTAACCCTCAACCGTAGTAGCCATCAGCCCTACTCTGAGTTCAAACTCGAAGAGTCAGTTTAAGCCTTCAGCCTCCCGCGATCAGCGCTACGGCCAGTAACGCCACCCCGAGCCCCAGCAGTTGCACCCGTCGCAGTTGCTCACGAAAGATCAGCCACGCCCAAAACACGGTCGCAGCACAAAACAGCGACGTGAGAACCGCCGCCACTGACGTTGAACCCACCCTTGTGGCAGCCAGATACATGCCGTTTCCTGCTGTAACCAGAGCTGCTATGCCCACAAGGTGAGGCCAGACATGCAGACAAGGCTTCAAAGCGGTGCGGCGCGCTGCTATCACCACTAACAGCATCACTACCGCTGAAGCACGCGCCGCCACCAATGGCCATAGTCCGCTGTCACTGTCTGATTGAGCTAAGAACAGCAGAAACACGCCCAGTCCGACAGCACCACCGAAGCCATATAGCAGGCTAGATCCGACGTTTCCCTGCTGTTGTGAGCGGGCCATGCTGACCAACGCGATAGCAAGCATCCCCATCACCACACCGGCAGTTGACATCGGCGACAAGGTTTCATCACCGATCACTGATGTGACAACCACCGGCAGCGCCGCTGCGCCCACTCCGGCCACTGGGGCCGCTATAGCCACCCTACTACGGGCGTAACCGGCGTAGAGCGCTACTAGGCCTGCCGCCAAACCGACTCCGGCTGCTGCACCCCAGATCAGGTCGCCGATCCGCACCTCACCTGCAACGAACAGCCCGACTAACAAAGCCAGCACGAAGCCCAGCAAGCCTGAAGCAGCAGTCACCACCACGGGATTGGCTCGCCGGCTGGCCACACCCCCCACAAAATCCGAGGTCCCAACCGACAGTGCGGCCAGCAAGCCGAGCACCACAGTCACAGCAAGTCCACCGTACAACCCACCGTACAACAATGACAGAGGGGACGGAGCCAAAGCCCCGCCCCCTCATCAAAAACCATGATCTGATCCTTGCGAATTAGTGTCAGATCATGCTCGAAACCTCAGCTAGCCACATCCAGAGCCGCTGATACCCAACTGTCAACGTTGCTGCGGTTGTTATTGATCCACTCGCTAGCAGCTTGAGCGATCTGAGCTTCGGTGTAGTTGCCTTGGTCTTGCTCAACGTTGGCGATCGACACGTCAACCACCGACAGCTTGGCTTGCCTTAGCAACTCGGCTGCGGCCGGGTTTTCGGCTAACCAGTCCGAGTTGGCGGTCACCTGAATGTCGGCTGGCACCCAGCCGATCGGACAGAAACCAGCCTCGGCTGAGGCGGGACACTGCTCAGGACCAATGTCAAGACGAACCTCTTCAGTGGTGTTCGGATAGAACCGCTGATCGTGTTGTTCACCGCCCTCAACGCCGCTCGGGTTGGAGTCGTCAAGGGTGTTGCGCATACCGATCCAATAAACGTTGTCGCCGGGACGTAGCTGAGTGATGTATGCACTCGGTGTCCAGGTGTAGATGACCATCGGCTCACCGGCATCAACTTTGGCTACCGCCTCAGCAAACATGGCGTCATAGCCAGCGATGGTCTGATCAATATTGTCCCAGCCAGAAAAGAGGATCTGGTTGGTGATGATGTCGTCGCAGGTGTAGCTCTCCTGACAACCGTAGATGTCAGCATCTCCGTCGCCGTCGGAGTCGAACAAAGCGCGGATTTCGGGATCGTCGTTGATCTGATCGATGTAGGAGATCCCGTATTCATCGGCCACGGATTTCGTAATCAGCATTCCCTGTAGTCCACCACCGCGGAAAACAGCGCCGACTTTCTGAAGATGGTCACCCACCTTTGAACCGTCGGGCAACTCGGGCTCCCACCAAGCGGCGTGCCCTGGATACCAGCTGTTGGTCCAGAAATCAATGTCGCCTTCGGCCATAGCCAGATAGGCGAGAGACGGGCCGAGTTCCGTCTCGGAAGGTTCAGAAACGTCGTAGCCAAGCTCTTCAAGCATCTGCTTGTAAACCTGAGCTTGGAAGTAGCCCGTCGCCCAGTCGGCTCGGGCCATTGTGACAGACACACCCTCACCAGGCAGTGCAGCATTTACTGGTGCAGCCTCAGCGGGCTCAGGCTCGGCAGGCTCGGGCTCAGCAGGCTCAGCTTCAACAGGTGCAGCCTCCTCTGGTTCAGCCTCGGCAGGCTCGGTCACTGCTGGTGCAGCTTGCGTGCCTGTAGCCGCAGAATCTGAATCGTCGTCATCATCACCGCACGCAGCTGCAACCATCGCCAAAGCGGTCAAGATGGTCAGCAACGCGAGCAGTAGGCTTCGTTGTTGCTTTCTCATTGTTTGGGATTCCCTCCCTGGTGGATATAACCACGCGCAAAGGAAGTGAAACCCGCACGCGCAGCGAATCAGGCTACAGCGACACTGCCGGGTAGCCACCGAGCCGAAAAGCTTCAAGCGTCATGCCTCGCTAGCGATGCCCGCTGCCCGCAGCCCGCACCCCAAATCAATAACTCGCAAAAGATCTAAAGCTCGCAAAAGATCAATAACTCGCAAAAGAGGCTACAATCAGGTGCCGCTACTACTAGGGCACTTTCAAAGGTCAAGATACGAGTGAAATCAAGCCGAGCAGAACCCTCAGGCCGTAACCATTACTCGTCTGATTCGACACCAGATCATTTGGCTTAGCGAATGGCTAACGGCAATCCCTTCAAGCCGTCTTTCGGAGCCTCGCCGCCCGTGCTCGCCGGACGCAGCGAGATCTTGGATGCGCTTGAGGAGGCTCTTGACAGCGGTACGGGCCACCCCGACTTCACTTCATTGCTCATCGGGGTGCGCGGCTCAGGAAAGACAGCAACGCTCAATGCTGTGCAGGAACATGCACAAAACAAGGGCTGGCTGGTGATCGCAGAAACCGCCCACGGGAATCTGTGCGACAGACTGATCGCAGGAACAATGGAATTGTCAGGTGATGCTCACGCAAGCAGCGGACGGCCACGGTTAACTGGTGTCAGTGCATTGGGTGTGGGTGTCGAATTTGAACGGGCAAGCTCAGCTGTCGCCACCGCTGGGGAGATCCGACTACGCCCCGTTCTGACAACACTCGGCTCACGCCTTGCATCCGAACGTAGAGGTCTGCTCATCACAATTGACGAACTGCAGGGTGGTGAACCCCCGCAACTGCGAGAGTTCGCAACGACTTTGCAACACGTCACACGGCGTGAGGAGCTGCCGATTGCGTTCGTAGGAGCAGGGCTTCCCAGTATTGAGGACACCATGCTGCAAGATTCGGCCATCACGTTCCTGCAGCGCTGCTCGCATCATGAGATCACTGACCTATCTAACGCTGCAACTGTGACGGCCTTCGCTGAGCCAATAGCTGCAAATGGAGGCCACATCAACGAGGATGCGCTGCAACGCGTCGTCAAGGCCAGCAACGGCTATCCCTTCATGGTGCAGCTCATCGGCTTTCACTCATGGAGGGCTACTGCCTCTGACCCGCCACATCTGCAGATCGAGGAGGTGTCGTCGGGCATAGCCGAAGCCGAACGACGACTCCAGCAACTGGTTCTAGCACCCATGTGGCGAGCCATGTCAGAAATGGACCGACAGTTTGCCCTAGCCATGGCCATTGACGAAGGCGAGACCTTGACCGCTGACCTCTCAAAGCGTCTGGGTCGCAGTTCCAGCTACGTCAGCATCTACCGGTCGCGGCTAATGCGCTCAGGGTTTATCCACAGCACCGGCCACGGCCGTGTCGACTTCGCCCATCAAACAACCCGCTCCTGGCTACGCTCCCCCAACCGAACCCCCTAACAACTCCACCCCGTCGACCCAGCCTGGTTAGTGCAGCTAGGAGAGTGACTTGCTTAGGGTCGGGGCGTTCTCGTAGACACGCGATCTGCGGAACTCTTTGATCACGCCTGCACTCATGGTCACTAACACTGCACCTCCGATCATCGTCAGAAACGCCCCGACACCGGTGAGGTAGCTGGGATCAGCCGAACGAACATGTGTGGCGACCCACGCCAACCCCACGCAGCCGATGCCAACGCCTAGACCCGCTACTACAGAGTTGTAGATCCACTGCCGTTGCTCGTCGCGTCCAAACACTCCCGCAGCGGGCACTGCCGCTACTAAAGCACCCACAGCAGCGAGCAGTGACCAGACCCCCAGGCCGGGGCCTTCGCTGCTTATGCCGTCGGTCACGACTAGCCTTTCGGTGGCGAGCTGTGAAGTGAGAGCCGCTATCTCCGCAGCCACCACACCAGCTTGCGTCGGATCTGCGTCGGCTCGGGCTCTAAATTCCTCGATTTGTGCTTCGGTCTCGGCGGTTATAACTACGTCGCTGCGCTGATCGAAGCTCCAACCTGACACGGCACCCACAGCTACGAGCACCACAGCCGACACGGCTACAGCTAGACGGCCCCAGGCTGGCTTGGCGCTCAAGGGACGCATCGGCGAATGCGGCGCCGCTCGGATCCACGAGATCGCTCCCAGCGACGCAATCAACGCTCCCACCAAAGCCACTATCACACCAGGCCCGTTGCTTTGCGAAGCCGTTGCCGATGCGGGCTCAGCCAGAATGTAGACGATTGTCAACACCAGCAGCGCTAGTGACATGATCACCGCGCCATCGCTGCTCCAGAATCTGGGGCCTCGCCCTGGTGCGATGAGAGTGGATAGCACCGCAGCAGCGATCATCAAACCCAGCCCGAAAGTCAAGTAACCAAACCATGAACCTCCCGAAGCCGAAAGTCCGTTGAACGCTTCGCCGACAAGATCCTCGTCGGCTCGACGCCCATAAGCGCTAATGAACCCAGCATCGCTGCTCCAGGTCAACAACACTGACAACGCAGCAATCACACCGCCAGCAGCAGCCCCCAAAGCAGAGCGGCGCTCTGAGACGCTAACCACCGCAAAGGCAGGCTCAGAATCGGTAGCAGGGCTAACGCCGGTTACCGAAGCGTCGCTGCCAAGCAGCGCTTCGGGGTTGCGGCGATGCATCCAAGCGAGCCGGAGGCGCTTCAACAGGCTGGTGCCGTCAGCACCTTCGGGTTGCGAGATACGGTCCAGCACCACCGCCACCAGAAAGAACGCCAAACCACTGGCCATGCCTTTGGAGACATCCTGTGTGGTGATCGCCTGGAACAGCACGAGGCCTAATCCGCCCGCAGCCATGATGGCGGCAATCCCGAGCATTGATATAGCCAGCAGCAGGGTCTGATTAATGCCGGTCATGATGGCGGGACGAGCCAACGGCAGTTGCACATCAATCAGCACCCGCCATTCGGGCGCGCCGTAGGCTCGGCTTGCTTCCACCACGTCTTCGGGCACTTGACGCACTCCGAGATTAGTGAGACGCACCAGCGGCGGCAGCGCAAACACCATCGTTACCATCGTGGCTGACACGGTGCCGATGCCAAAAAAGAAGATAAACGGCAGCATGTAAACAAATGAATGCACTACCTGCATACCGTCAAGAACTGGTCTAACAACACGCCAAATGCCATCAACTCGTCCGCAGGCAATGCCGAGAGGTATGCCGATCATCACGCAAAGAAGCACCGCCACGCCGACGAAGCCGATGGTGCGAACAGTCTGGAACCAGTAGTTGTTGCCCAAGACGGCACACAAACTCAAAGCAGTAGCCGCAAAAGCGCCGACTTTGATGTTTCGGGTCAAAGAACCAACAACAAAAAACGCGGCCACAACCAAAAGCCAGGGCGCTGGCTCCAGCACATCCTCAACCAGAAAACCGATCAGCAGGTTGAAAGGCCATTCGATAACCGCTAGCAGCCACTCCAGCCTCACCGCTATCCAGTCCACGGCTTGATCGCCCCAAGCACCCACAGGCACCTGAAACTGATCCAAGACTTCATCATCAAAGAACCCTGGATTTGATGAATCGGCAGAGCCTTGCTGAGCCCGAAGCGCGACCTGTTGAACGGTCAACGTCATTGCGATACCGCCGCTTCAGCGGTCGTGTCCTCATCAGCGCTACACGCCTTGATGTCGTATCCCTCAGTTACCTCAGTGTCATAAACCTCGGCGCGGCGGAACTCTCTGAGAACCGAAGCCGTTGTTGCTGTCAGTGTCAAACCGCCCGCAATGGCCAAAAACGAGCCGATCCCGCTGACGTAACCGCTGTCCGCTGAACGGACCTGAGTAGACACCCAAGCCAAGCCGATGCAGGCCGCCCCAACACCTGCGCCAGCAGTGATCGAACTCCAGCGCCATTGGCGGCTCTCATCACACCCGAACACCCCAGCAGCCACCAGCGCAGCGCCCAAGCCGGCTAGGCCAGCTACGAATGCCCAGATCCCTAAGCCAGCACCGGCACTGCTGATCCCATCAATGATCACACGGGTGCTGTCGGTGGTTTCGGCGACGATGCCTGTTACAGCTGGGTCTCGTTCATCGAAGCTCCATGCTGAGACTGCCGCCACAGCCAAAGTCGCAGCAGCGAACACCGCTGCGGCTATGCGGCCCCAACCGATTTTGGCGCTGAGCGGTCGAATAGCCACATGTGGTGCTGCCCAAATCCACTGAAGCGAACCCAAAGAAGCCACAACAGCACCGGCCAGCGCCAACCAAACACCAACACCAGTGCTGTAGTCAACGGCACTATCAGCAGGCCGAGCCAGCAGATAGCCCGACATCATTACCAGCATCGCCAGTGACACGATCACCACGCAATCAACAGCAAACAAACGCGGCCCACGGCTAGGCGCAAGCCTTGCAGCACCTGAGGCAGTCACAATGAACAAGCCCGCAAACAACGCCAAGATCGCGAACCAGGAGCCTCCCGAAGCCGACAATCCAACGAAAGCTTCTCCGGGCCGTTGTAGGTCTGACACACGACCGAAAGCACTCAAAAAACCCGCGTTGCTGTTCCACACGAACAACACCGACAGAGCCGTCAACACACCCCCAGCGGCAGTCACCAAAATGGCGCGACGCTCGCCAGCGCTGAGCGGAGCAAGCCGCCCCGCTGTGGGGTGGTGACCGCTGTCAGCCCCGCTTGGCGTTGCGATGTTTGCTGCGGTTACGGGCTGAGCTTGCAGCAGCGCTTCTGGGTGACGGCGCAGATTCCAAGCTCGCTGAACACGGCGAATCAAGCCACCGGATTGTGTGCCTTCCGGCTGAGAGATTCGGTCAAACACCACGGCCACTAGATAGAACGCCAGCCCAGCAGCTACTCCCTCGGTGACGCTTTGGCGGCTGATTGCACCAAACAGCAGGCCGCCCAGACCCTGAGCCCCCATAATCGCAGCGATACCGAGCATCGATATGGCCAAAAGCAGAGTCTGGTTGACTCCGGTCATGATGGCGGCACGAGCCAGTGGTAGTTGCACATCGGTTAGCACCCGCCACTCCGCGGCCCCGTAAGCACGACATGCCTCCACCACGTCAGCGGGCACTTGACGAACACCAAGATTGGTGAGACGCACCAGCGGCGGCAACGCGAACGCCATGGTCACGATGGTTGCACCCACATTGCCGAGGCCAAAAAAGGCGATGAAAGGCAACATGTAAACGAAGGCATGCACCACCTGCATGGCATCAAGCACCGGTCTCACGATCCGCCAAGCAGCATCCACCCTGGCGCAAAGGATCCCGACAGGGATCCCGATCACAACACACAGAAACACAGCCACCACTACGAAACCGATGGTCTCGATGGTGGCGGTCCAGTACTGGGGGCCGAGCAGTCCGCAGAACGTCAATGCAACAGCAGCGAAACTGCCGACCCGAACGTTTCGTGCCAGGGTTCCGATCACGAAGAAAGCAACGACAACCCAGAACCACGAAACCGGCTCCATGATGTCTCGAACGAGCAGATCGTTGAGCGTCGTGAACGGCCATTTCACAGCTGACAGCAGCCATCTCAAGTCGCTGAGAATCCAGTCGATCGCCTGGCTCATCCAATCGCCGAACGGCACATAGAACTCGTCAAGAACACCGTTGTCACTAAACCCGTAATCGGGAAGCACTGGACCGTCTGTGTCGGCCTGCGCGAGCAAACTCACATGAACACTTCTCGTTCGAAGTCGTCGATGAGATTCTCCACCCGGCCCATCTCTTCAAGTATGTGACGGGGATCAAGGTTGCCTACGAGCCGTCCCGAATCGTCGACCACTGCTATTGACAAGCCTCGACCTGCGGCGGCATACAACTCGTTAAGCGTGGAACCGGGAGCGCATTTGTCGAAGTCTTTGCGTGTCGCAGCGCTCAGTTCGTCAGAGCCCATCGACTGGACTCTCAAGGCATCAGCAGCGGTCAGCAGTGCAGTCGGGCGTCCTTCGGCATCGCAACAAAAACGACCTATCACGTCATCAATTTGTTTGAGTGCATCCGTGAGCGTCGTATTGGATCGGATCGGCTTGGGGTCGGTCATCACTTCGTGGGCTTGGATTACTCGACCCTGATCCACGTCTTGCACGAACTCGGCCACATAACCGGTTGCAGGCTGGGTGAGTATCTCCTCGGGTGTGCCGATCTGCACGACTGCGCCATCTTTCATGATGCAAACCCGGTCACCCAGCCGAAGCGCTTCGTTAAGGTCATGAGTAATGAACAGGATCGTTTTGTGTAGTTCGCCTTGAATCTCCATCATTTCGTCTTGCATTTGACGGCGAATCAAAGGATCAAGGGCACTGAACGCCTCATCCATCAACAAAATGTCAGGATCAGAAGCAAGCCCTCGCGCTAGGCCAACCCTTTGCTGCATTCCACCGGACAACTCTGATGGGAAGCTCTGGGCGTAAGCCCCGAGCCCGACCAGCGACAGCGCTTGGCGGGCGGCTTCTCCGCGGGTTCGTCTGTCTACTCCTTGCACTTTCAGGCCGTAGCTCACATTGTCGATCACCCGGCGGTGAGGGAACAACGCAAAATGCTGAAACACCATGCCCATGTGCTCGCGCCGGAATGCTTGAAGCTCTGAACCTTCCAGTGACTGAACGTCCGTGCCCGCGACGGTGACTGATCCGTGGGTGACTTCGTGGAGTTTGTTGACAGTGCGGAGTGCCGTGGACTTGCCCGACCCTGACAAGCCCATCACTACGAAGATCTCGCCTTGTTTGACCGTGAACGACACATCGCTGAGACCGACCACATGACTTGTCTCGGCCTGTACCTGATCCTTGTGGATGCCTGATCTCGCCAGATCAAAAGCCCGCCCTTGGGGCTGTGGGCCAAAAATCTTGTAGACCTCATCAAGAACGATGATCTCTTCGTTGGATCCTTGATTGCTGGATTCCTGGGTGCCGGACCCTGGGTTGCCGGATTCTCGTTTGTTGGATTCTGGGTTGTTGGTCATGTCAGAACTCGACATGTCAGTGCTGCTTTCAGTGTTGACCAGCCGCTACCGTAGTGCCTTGCGCTGCCACGGTGTGGACTCGGCGCTGAAGCATCCCCGTTTTGAGGTTTGGATCACATGCCTAACAAAACAACTAACACCGGCCGGACAACTAACACCGGCCAGCATCAGCCGCTTGACGAAGAGACCGCAGCAGCACTGACACTTTACAACACTTATCTGATCGCTGACCGCGAACAGCAAGCTCACGAGAAGGCTGTGAAGAAGGCGGAGCAAGCGAAAGATGCCGCTGCTGCGACGGTGCGCAAACTGCATGAGCGCAAGGCCTCAGGCACCGAAGCAGCCGAAGCCGAAAAGGCCTACCGCGAAGCCGTTGAAGCACTTCAGCGCTTACGTGACGGCACTGCAACAGTGCCCCAAGACGACGACAGCGATACCAACGGTGATGACGGCAGCGATGCCGACGAGAGCACCGAAACTGACGCAACCGATGCGTCCGAAACATCCGAAGCATCCACCAAAACCAGCGATGCCGAATCTGAGCAGCCGTGACCGCAGGTGTCGAAAGTCCCTACCCAGTAGTCGGTACCGCTGATTTTCCAGCGATCGAACTCAAAGTGCTGGAGCGCTGGCACAGCCAAAAAACCTTTGAGCGTTCCGTCACAGGCCGCTGCGATGCCAATGACTGGGTTTTCTATGACGGCCCGCCTTTCGCCAACGGCCTTCCCCACCACGGGCACCTGCTGACCGGCTACATAAAAGATCTGGTACCCCGCTACCAGACCATGCGAGGCAAACGCGTCGACCGGCGCTTCGGCTGGGACTGCCACGGCCTGCCCGCCGAAATGGAAACCGAACGCGAACTAGGCATTTCTGGGCGCAGAGCGGTGGAGTCCTACGGCATAGCCAACTTCAATCAGCACTGCCGTGAGTCGGTGCTGCGCTACACCAGCCAATGGCAACAGACAGTCACCCGCCAGGCACGCTGGGTTGACTTCGACAACGACTACAAGACCATGGACCTGTCCTACATGGAGTCGGTCATGTGGGCGTTCTCCCAACTGCACCGCCAAGGACTGGTTTATGAGGCTTACCGGGTGATGCCCTATTCGTGGGGAGCAGAGACGCCGCTTTCCAACTTCGAGATCCGTCTTGACGATGCCACCAGACCCCGCCAGGATCCGGCCGTCACGGCGGCTTTCGACCTAGTGCCAGCACCCGGTGATCCGGGGCCGTTGAAGTTGCTTGCCTGGACCACAACTCCGTGGACATTGCCTTCGAATCTGGCACTAGCCGTGGGGGCTGAAATCGACTACGCAGTCTTAGAGCATGAAGGCGCCTGCTATGTGCTGGCCGAAGCGACCGTCGGTGGCTATGAGGCTCAGCTTTCGCAGGCTCGTCGTGTGGGCACCATCTCAGGTGCCGAACTCGTGGGACGCAGCTACATAGCCCCGTTCGATTATTTCGCTCATCGGCGCGAAGCGTTCCGTGTGTTAGCGGCGGACTTCATTGATACCAGCGAAGGCACCGGCATTGTTCACATGGCCCCAGGTTTCGGCGCTGACGACCAAGAAGTTTGCGAAGCCAACGGCATTGCCATAGATGACGCTGTGCCGGTGAACGACCAGGGCCGCTTCACCGAAGCCGTTGCCGACTGGGTGGGTATCAACGTATTCGAAGCCAACGCAAGCATCATCCGTCGCCTCAAAGACAACGGCTGCGTGCTGCGCCACGACAGCTACGAACACAACTACCCTTACTGCTGGCGCACCGACACGCCAATCATCTACAAGGCCATCAACAGCTGGTATGTGAAAGTCACGGCCATCCGTGAGCGTCTGGTCGAACTGAACCAGCAGATCAACTGGGTGCCGGGCCATGTGCGTGACGGACGTTTCGGCATGTGGCTCGAAGGCGCCCGGGACTGGTCAATCAGCCGCAACCGCTTCTGGGGCTCGCCCATTCCGGTGTGGCGCAGCGACAACCCCGACTATCCCCGCAGCGACGTATACGGATCACTCGACGAACTAGAACGCGACTTCGGCGTGCGGCCTGAAGACCTGCACCGTCCCTTCATTGACGAACTCGTCAGACCCAATCCCGACGACCCGACCGGTGAGTCGATGATGCGACGGGTACCAGAGGTGCTTGACTGCTGGTTCGAGTCGGGGTCGATGCCTTTCGCTCAGGTTCATTACCCCTTCGAGAACGCCGAATGGTTCGAAAGCCATTTCCCGGCTGACTTCATCGTCGAATACATCAACCAGACTCGCTGCTGGTTCTACACCCTGCATGTACTAGCCGGTGCGCTGTTTGATCGGCCCGCCTTCTCCAACGTGATCTGTCACGGCATTCTGCTTGCCGCCGACGGCACCAAACTCGCAAAGAAGCGTCGCAACTACACCGAGCCCAGCGAGATTTTCGAAAAGCAAGGCTCAGACGCTATGCGCTGGTATCTGATGGCGGCCAGCATCGTGCGCGGCGGAGACCTAAGAATCAGCGACGAAGGCATCGACGAAGTCACCCGCCAGATCCTGCTGCCGATCTGGAACGCGTATTCGTTCTTCACGATCTACGCCAACGCAGAGAACTACACCGCTCAACTACGCACCGACTCAAGCGACGTGCTTGACCGCTACATCCTGGCACGCACCCGCACCTTGGTAGATCGTGTAACCGAGCGGATGGAAGCCTATGACCTGACCGGCGGCGCAGCAGAAATCGAAGCTTTCATTGACGCTTTGAATAACTGGTATATCCGCCGGTCGCGTGACCGTTTCTGGAACGCTGGCAACGACGACACCGACCAGGCAGCGTTCGACACGCTCTTTGTGGTGCTAACCACCCTCACCAGAGTGGCGGCACCGTTTTTGCCCATGCTCACCGAAGAGATCTACGGCGGGCTCTGCGGCGGAGCGTCGGTGCATCTCGCTGACTGGCCCGACCCCGACGCTGAGAACCTGCCTGCTGATAACGCTTTGGTGAGACGCATGGAACGCCTGCGCGATGCTGCCTCCGCAGCTCTGCGGGTGCGCGAAGAAGCCCGGCTGCGAGTGCGTCTGCCGCTAGCGCAAGCCATTGTGGCTGGCGAAGGTGCAGAGGATCTAGAGCCTCTTGTGGATCTGCTAAGCGATGAGATCAACGTCAAGACTGTTGTGCTGACCGATGATCTGAAATCTCATGCTTCTCTGGTGCTCAGACCTGACGGAGCGGTGCTGGGGCCACGGCTGGGCAGATCAGTGCAGGAGGTGTTCGCAGCAGCAAAGTCTGGGGACTGGGCTCGAAATACCGACGGTACCGTCACCGCTTCGGGGCATGTGCTGCCCGCTGACAGCTTCGAGCTGGCCGTTGAGGCTCGCAACGACGGTGCCGCAGCCGGATTGCAATCAGGTGATGCCGTAGTAGTTCTCGACACTGCAGTCACGCCGGAGTTACAGGCCGAGGGCTGGGCCCGCGACGCAGTAAGGGTAATCCAGGACTGTCGTCGCGTTGACAACTATGTGGTGACCGACCGCATCAAAGTGGCGTTAGCGCTGACAGCACCCGAACAAGCTGCCGCTGTAGAGCAGTGGCGCAACTACATAAGCGAACAGGTGCTAGCCGTCGAACTGCGGGTCTTCATGCTGCCACTCAACGGCGAAGCAGCTGCGGACACCCCAGACGCCCCAGACGCTGGCTTCATCAGCCATGACGTAACCATTGACAGCCACGAAGCACGCTGCCACATCGCCTTGGCATCAACCCGGTAAGGGTTGCTTGCCATAGCTTTGCTGCGATTTGCCGCTGCCCAGCCAGCAGCACTTGCCAAGCGGCTAGTCGGATTCGATGCGGCGGCCGTCCTCCACCAGGTTGATCTCCCAAATCACCTTGTCAAGAGCGTCAGCAGCAGTGATAGTCGGGAACCTCAACGGGTTATCTGTAGTCACGCAGGTGGGCAGAGCAGACAGGATCGTCCACGGCGTGGGATGCGCGAACTGCACCACCGAATAGCGGTCACCTGACTGCCCCTCAGCCGCCACAACTCGATGGATTCCCGCACCGATCATGCCGTTGCTGAGATGCTCAAGCATCATGCCCGTGTTAATGATGGCGCTGCCTTCAGGCGGTGCTGCGTCGATCCAGCCCGAGTCGGTGCGCACCTGCAAGCCAGAAGCCGTGGCTCTGGGCAACATAGTGATCAAATTGATGTCACCGTGCTCCGCCGCCCATACAAAGCCTTCGCCGGGGGCGGTCTGCATCGGCGGATAGTGAATCGCCCGAGTCAAAGTCGCACTGTAAGCAAACATGGCATCGAAGAACTCTTCATGCGCGCCTAGCCCAACAGCAATAATGCGCAGCACGCGGCGCTGAACATCAAGCACCCGCTCATGGAACGAAAGCAGCAACTCAGTCACACCAGGTTGATCGGGCTCAGGCAACGCTGGCGGACCATAACGATGCGGATAACGCTGCCGCAGGGGATGACCCGACGGCGCAGGCGCTCCCCAGTTGAGCATCTCCTTGAGGTCGGGCACGTCCGAGCTGGCTGCTGTCTCCACCATCATCGGCGTATAGCCGGTCTGGCCACGCGCTCCCTCCACGATGTAGCTGTCCTTGCGCTGCTGGGGAAGCCCAAAAAAGGTTTGGAGTTGGCCGTAAGCCTCGTCGATCAGTCCTGAACTCAGATCATGTGCCACATAAACGAACCCAGTGGCGAGGCTGCGCATCACACCATCAACCACAGCGTCGCGCTGGCTGCGCGCGCCCTGTTCGAACGCCACCAGATCCACATCAAGGATCTCCATGACACTAAACACTAACCAGGATTACAGTCTAATGAAAAGTGCTCTGAACTGGATGTTCTCTGACAGGCCAGCCATAATTTGACAAGAGTGTAGTTACGCTGCTGTAATATATTGTTCCGAGTCTTGCTGAATCAAGTTCAAGCAAGGATCTGGGTGAAAAGCTTTGCGCCAGTATTTTCTCTGTGGGATACGGTGTGGTGCTGAGCAAAGGACTTCCAGCATTAGGCAGTCTCTAATCAGCAAAGTCTCTGCAAAAAGTATCAAAAAGTATTGTAATACACCGAAGAAGGGAGGAATTTCGGGGTGACTATGACCCAAGATCGGCTGGTGCCGGTTGCTGGGGCTCACACGGCGGAATCAATGCCAACCACCATGCGCGTCCGCAAGCGCAACGGCAGCTTTGAGCCAGTTGATGTCAACAAGATTGTTAACGCAGTAGCCCAAGCCGCGGAGGGCCTGCTCGGTGTGGATCCCTTGACCATCAGCACCCGCACCATCGCAGCCCTCGCTGACGGTGCCACCACACGTCAACTTGACGAGCTGAGTATCCGCACCGCCGCCGGGCTGATCGTGGAAGAGCCCAACTATTCCAAGCTCGCAGCCCGGATGCTGGCTACCTACATAGCCAAAGAAGTTCGCAACCAGAACATTCCGTGGTTCTCAGAGTCGATCGAAACCGGCCTCAAACTCGGTCTGATCAGCGACGAAACCGCCGAGTTCGTAAGAACCCATTCTCCCAGCCTCAACGCTGCGGTTGACTCGCGTCGTGACCGCAACTTCGAATTCTTCGGCCTCCGCACCGTCTATGACCGTTACCTGCTGCGTCATCCCGACACACGCTCGGTAATCGAAACTCCCCAGTACTTCATGCTGCGAGTCGCTTGCGGGCTGAGCAGCGACGCAGAGGAGGCGATCCGCTTCTACGACCTAATCTCGTCGCTGGCATACCTGCCTTCGAGCCCGACTTTGTTCAATTCCGGCACGGTGCATCCACAGATGTCGAGCTGTTACCTGCTTGACTCTCCAGAGGACTCCCTGGAAGGGATCTACAATCGCTACAGCGACATCGCCCGGCTCTCCAAATTCGCAGGAGGTATCGGTGTCGGCTGGCATCGAGTGCGTTCCAAAGGGTCGCTGATCCGTGGCACCAACGGCCTGTCCAACGGCATCGTTCCCTGGCTCAAGACCCTTGACTCGTCGGTGGCTGCAGTCAATCAGGGAGGCCGTCGCAAGGGCGCAGCCTGTGTATATCTAGAGACTTGGCACGCCGACATTGAGCAGTTCTTGGAGTTGCGCGACAACACCGGTGACCACTCCCGACGTACTCACAACATCAACATCGCTAACTGGGTCCCAGACCTGTTCATGGAGCGCGTTGAGAAAGACTGGCAGTGGAGCCTGTTCGATCCTAAGAAAGTCCCCGATCTGACCGACACCTACGGCGAAGAGTTCCGCTCCCTCTACGAGCAGGCCGAAGCCGACGGTCTCTTTGAGTCACAAGTCTCAGCACGACAGCTATACACCCAGATGATGCGAACCCTGGCTGAGACCGGCAACGGCTGGATGACCTTCAAGGACGCCTCCAACACAAAATGCAACCAGACAGGTCCTAGCACCGAGACGGGTGCTAACGACCGCCACCGGGTGGTGCATCTGTCCAACCTATGCACCGAGATCATTGAAGTTACCAGCGCTGAAGAAACCGCTGTCTGCAACCTCGGCTCAATCAACCTCGCCGCCTTCGTGCCGGGCGGAGACGACCGATCCGACAGCAACGACGTGACGAGTTTCGACTTTGAGCGCCTTGGTGAAGTCGTACGACTAGTGGTCAGCTTCCTAGACCGGGTGATCGACATCAACTTCTACCCCACCGACGAATCCTCTGACTCCAACAAGCGCTGGCGACCAGTGGGACTGGGCTTGATGGGCCTACAAGATGTGTTCTTCAAGATGGGGCTGGCTTTCGACTCTGAAGAGGCTCGCAGCCTCAGCGTCGGTATCTCTGAGGAGATTTACTTCAACGCCTTGTGGGCCTCCACCGAACTAGCCGAAGCCAGCGGCCCGCATCCCGGCTTCAACAACACCAGAGCCGCGTCTGGGGATCTCCAATACGACCTCTGGGGTGTGCAACCACCGGATCCCCAACGATGGACACCGTTGAGGGAACGAATCACCGAGCACGGTCTGCGCAACTCACTTCTGATTGCTATTGCTCCCACTGCCACCATCGCTGCTATTGCAGGCTGCTACGAGTGCATCGAACCACAGGTGTCGAACCTGTTCAAACGCGAGACCCTCTCCGGCGAGTTCATGCAAGTCAACCGCTATCTGGTGGCTGAACTCAAAGCACGAGGCTTGTGGGATGAAGCAATGATCGCCGAAGTCAAGAAAGCTGAGGGTTCAATCCAGCAGATTGAGGCCATCCCAGAAGATCTGCGGGCGGTTTATCGCACCGCCTGGGAAATTCCGCAGCGTTCGCTGATCGAGATGGCAGCTGGACGTGGAGCCTACATCGACCAAAGCCAGTCGCTGAACCTGTTCATGGAGTCTCCAACTATCGGTAAGTTGTCTTCAATGTACATGTACGCCTGGAAGCAAGGTCTGAAAACCACCTACTACCTGAGATCAAGACCAGCAACACGCATCAACCAGACCACCACCAACGGAGCGGTCAATTCCGAAGGCACCGCTGCAGCGGTGGCCTGCTCACTAGAAAACCCCGAGACCTGCGAGGCATGCGACTGATGGCCATAACCGACATTGACAACTCTTTCGACGTCCCCGACTTAGACCCCGAAGCTGACGATTCTGACACGCAGCCTGAGTCACAACCCACAAAAACTCCTGCCACTACCAACATCTTGGATCCAGGTTTTGACTTAACGCTACGCCCTATGCGTTATCCGCAGTTTTTTGAGATGTATCGAGATGCAATCAAAAATACCTGGACTGTTGATGAGATTGACTTCTCCGATGATTTGGTTGATCTAGACCGCAAACTGATGCCCGCCGAGAAGCATCTGATCCGGCGGCTTGTGGCATTTTTCGCTACCGGCGACTCAATCGTCGCTAACAACTTGGTGCTTAACCTCTATGAGCACATCAACGCTCCCGAGGCGCGAATGTATCTGTCACGGCAGTTGTATGAAGAAGCACTGCATGTGCAGTTCTATTTGAACCTCTTGGACAACTACATACCCGACCACGACGAACGCGCCGAAGCTTTCGCCGCCATTGAGAACATCCCCTCAATCAAGGCCAAAGCTGACTTCTGCTTCAAATGGATGGACTCCGTGGGTGCCGGTCCGCTGCAGACCGCGTCGGACCGGCGCCGGTTCCTGCTGAACCTGATCTGCTTCGCAGCCTGCATTGAGGGCCTCTTCTTCTTCGCAGCTTTTGCATACGTGTATTTTCTGCGGTCAAAGGGGCTACTGAACGGGCTAGCGGCAGGCACTAACTGGGTGTTCCGAGACGAGTCGATGCACATGAACTTCGCTTTCGAAGTGATCCGCACGGTGCGCTCAGAGGAACCAGAACTGTTTGATGAGCAACTCGGCTCTGACATTGTTGACATGTTGAGCGAAGCCGTCGAAGCGGAGTACCAGTTCGCCGAAGATCTGCTGGGTGAGGGCGTGCCAGGCATGTCGGTGGCCGACACTCGATCGTATTTGCAGTATGTGGCTGATCAGCGTCTTCAACAGCTCGGTTTGCCGAAACATTTCGGTAGCCGCAATCCGTTCTCGTTCATGGAACTACAAGACGTGCAGGAACTGTCCAACTTTTTTGAGCGCACCGTGTCTGCCTATCAGGTGGGTGTTCAAGGCGAAGTAGCCTTCGACGAGGACTTCTGAGCGCTTCAGGCGAGAGTGATGCAGGCCTGGCTAGAGGCTCGAGGCCCTTGCTCGAGGCTGTTGCTTGAGGCCCTTGCTAGAGGCTACTGCGACAGACTCTCAAGACGCGGCTAGTGTCTGCTGTCGTGGCTGACGTGATAAACAATAAACCATGCTGAGGTTCGCAGAAGAGATCGTGCTGCTGTCGTTGCGTGACGACGACGGCAAGTTCATTCCGGTGCCGGTGACTTCCATGCAGCACGCCCTAGCTGGGGCGGTCCTGATGGATCTGGCTTTAGAGAACCGGATTGATACTGATACCGAGAATCTGATCCTGATTGACTCCACCCCTACAGGCGACAGCCTGCTAGACCCGACGTTGGAAATGATTGCGGCGGGAAGCCAGCGCGATGCTCGCCACTGGATAGATCAGGTAGCTAAAACTGGTGACGAGATCCGCTCTGAGTCGTTGAACCGGTTGATCCAACGCGGCATCCTTGAGCAGCACGAGGAACGATTCTTGTGGGTTTTTAGGTCTCGGCGCTACCCGATGATCGACGGTCGAGAAGAACGCGAAGTCAAGCTGCGCATTATGGGCGTGCTGTTCAGTGACGACCTCCCGGACCCGCGCGACATTGTCATCATCTGCCTCGCCGATGCCTGCGGGATTCTGCGCCACCTGATACCCAAACGCGAACTCGACAAAGCACGCGACCGTATCGAGCAGGTGCGCAAACTCGATCTGATCGGCCAAGCCATGATCCAGGCAATCCACGACATCGAACTGTGGCTCGCCACTGGACGCATAGAGGGCCGCATCTTCTAAACCATCTACTAGGACTCAACTCGTGGCCGTAAACTCTCAACGGTGAGCAAGAGACCTCTAATCGGCATCACGGGCCGCAGCAAGACCGTGGCCGAAGTCAACATGAAACCCGAAACGTTCGCTCACCTTCATGTTGATGTCTACTACTGCGACTATGCACATGCTGTGGCTGCTGCTGGCGGGCTTGCGGTGTTCTTGCCTGCCAGTGCCGATCCTGCCAGTTACGCCCACTACCTTGATGGTCTGCTGCTGACTGGCGGAACCGACATTGAGCCGCACCATTACGGCCAGACTCCGAATGCTCAACTCTACACCCGCGAACCCGAACGAGATACTTTTGAGTTGAAACTGCTTGACGGTGCCGTTGATGCCGAGTTGCCGGTGTTGGGCATCTGCCGCGGTCTTCAAGTAATGAACGTGCATGGCGGGGGCACCTTGCATCAGCATGTGGCCCCGCACGACCGCCAAGATCAGGTACCCGGCTACATCGCTCATCGTGTCGATCTAGTAGAAGGATCTCTGGCGGCATCGCTTTATGGTCCTTCGATGCAAGTCAACTCACTGCATCATCAGACAGTGGACTCATTAGCTGAAGGCTTCAAAGTCAGCGGTTGCAGCAACGAAGGCAGTGTTGAAGCGATCGAATCACAAAAGCTGCCCTGGCTCGGAGTGCAATGGCATCCCGAGCTGATGGACTCGCGCGACCAAGACCCGATCTTCAGATGGCTGGTCGAAACCGCTTCATCGGCTTCTGCTTAAAGTGTCGAAGCCAAGCACTGATGATCTTGGTGTCCAGGACTGGCTGAGGCTGACCGCAATCTGTAGATGCCGTCACTGAAAATCGCTTGAAATTCTCTATCTCAAATGTCCATAGATGAGATATTGAAAGCTCAAGGGTTTGTGGTGGCTGACGGTGCAATGGGCACACAGCTTTTTGCAGTGGGTTTGACTTCTGGTGACCCTCCCGAAGCCTGGAATATTGATCACGCCGACGAGGTGCGGGCGATACACCGGGCATATCTGCAAGCAGGTGCTGATCTAGTGGTGACCAATAGTTTCGGGGGCACCCGCTTCCGTCTGGCACTGCATGATCTGCAGCACCGGGTGGCGGAACTCAACGCAGCCGCGGCTCGCAACGCTCGCATCGAAGCCGATGCTGAAGCTCAGCGAACTAAGCGTCGGGTGCTAGTAGCGGGTTCGATGGGGCCAACCGGCGAACTGCTGACTCCGCTGGGCAACATGTCGACCGACGCTTGCGAAGCAGCCTTTGCACAACAAGCGGAGGGGCTGGCCGCGGGCGGTGCGGACTTGCTGTGGATCGAAACGATGAGCGACCTTGAGGAGGTGGAGGCGGCGCTGCGTGGTGCCCGCTCGGTGTGCGACCTGCCTGTCGCTGCGACAATGAGCTTCGACACTGCGGGACGCACCATGATGGGTGTCAGCGATGTTGGTCTGACTGAACGGCTAGACGGTATGGGCTTAGCTGGCATCGGCGCGAACTGTGGCAACAACGTGGCCGACACCGAATCCGCCGTTGTGACGATTGCACGAGCAGCTTCGACCCCCGTGATCTCCAAACCCAACGCTGGCGTGCCGGTATGGAAAGGTGATGTGCTTGTTTATGACGGCACCCCCGAATTGCTGGCTGCACACGCTTTTCGAGCACGGGCCGCAGGAGCGGCGATAATCGGCTCATGCTGCGGCAGCACCCCGGCACATACTGCCAAGATCTCTGCAGTGCTACGAGGTGACGAGCCTCCGCCGGACCTTGAGTTCGCTGCTGCAGTAGTCCCGCAAAAAACCGAAGACCGTCTAGCCCGCCGCCAACACCGCCGCCGCCGAACACGCTGACCACTCACTCAGCGGGCACTCACTCAACACTGGAGCGGACTGGGGAGAGGACTGGCAGTTAGCGGCGCTGGGGTGGTGGTGCTGGGTTAGTGGCGGAACTGGCGCTCTGCAGTGAAGAGCATCGCTAGGTTGCGTTCATTGGCTGCTGCGATCACCTCGGTGTCGTTGATTGAGCCGCCCGGCTGCACTACCACTGCGATACCCGTGTCGGCCGCAGCGTGGATGCCATCAGCGAACGGGTAGAAACCATCGCTAGCACAGACACCTCCCACAGCCCGGCCAGCGGCCTTGCCAGCAGCAATCTCACCAGCCTGGACTCGGTTCTGTTGCCCTGCGCCTATCCCCCAGGCTGTGCCGTCCTTAGCCAACACAATTGCGTTAGAGCCGGTGCGAGCACATACACGCCAAGCGAACACTGCATCAGCTAGCTGCGCTTCGCTTGGCTGGCGGGCTGTGACTATTTGCCACGCAGCCGGATTTGATGCCAGCCGCTGAGGAGACTGAACCAAAAAATCTCCGCCGCCGAGACTACGCAAATCCCAGTCTGATGTGCTGTGATCGGCTATCGGTGTCGCTGGCACAGGTGCCTCAAACAAGCGAGTGTTGGCCCGGCGAGCCACCAGACGCTCCACAACGCCTTCGCTGTAGCCCGGCGCGATGATCACATCGGCTTGAGCTGCGGCCACCATCGCATCGGCAGTAGCAGCATCGATCACTCTGTTAGTGGCCACCACACCACCGAAAGCGCTTCGCTGATCGCAGTCGAATGCCCGCGAATAGGCCGTGACCAGCTCCTCAGCGACCGCTGCTCCGCAAGGATTGGCGTGCTTGACAATCACAGCAGCCGGAAGGTCACCCAAGTCAAACACGAGACGCCAAGCGGCTCTTGCATCAAAAAGGTTGAGGTAACTGGGCGCTGGACCAGAGTGCTGGATTACCCCATCAAAAAACCCAGGCTGACCCCGCAAGCGGCAACGGACGGCCTGCTGATGCGGGTTCTCGCCGTACCGCAGCCGCTCGGCTTGCTCAAGCTCAAGCCGCAACAAACCTCCAAAACCCTGCTGCTCATCGTCAGCAGCAATCGCAGATTCGGTAATGGCAGGTTCGGTAGTAGCAGATTCGGCAATGGCAGAACCAGCAGTGTGAGGCTCGCCGGTGGTCTCGCAGATGGTCTCGTTGTTGAACCAGGCGGCTATTGCGGCTTCGTAGCGGGCGCTATGCGCAAAAGCTTTCTGCGCTAGTTCCAAGCGGCGCGCCACCGAAAACCCCGACCCCGACCGAAGCTCGTCAAGCACCGTTGCATAGTCAGCTGGCTCGGCGACTACCGCCACATGTGCATAGTTCTTGGCTGCGGCTCTCAACATCGCAGGCCCACCGATGTCGATCATCTCAACGCTCGATGCCGTCTCAAAGGGATAGAGGTTCACTACCACTAGATCAATCGCAGCAATGTCGTTAGCTGACAAATCATGCTGATGCGAGAGATCATCACGGTCAGCCAAGATTCCGCCATGGATGCGCGGGTGCAGCGTCACAACTCGATGCCCCAGCATCGGCGGCGAACCGGTGTGATCAGCCACATCCACTGTTGCCACTCCTGCGGCGTTGAGAGTTGCAGCGCTACCCGCGCTAGCGATCAGTTCCCACCCCAGCTCTACTAAACCAGCCGCGAAATCAATCAGGCCGGTCTTGTCATAAACCGAGATCAACGCTCGCCTCGGTGCCTGCTGGCGCTGGCGTTGCTGCTGTAATGCCTGCTGCGGTGCCTGCTGCGGTGCCTGATGCGAAGTCGTCACGAGCGCCGCAATCGCAAAAGAGACACTCTCCAAACATCGGCCATGGTCAAAGAGAGTTGACGATGTCCACCATCATCTCGCCAGCTTCTGTGGGGTTCTGACCGACCCGAACACCAGCTTCGGCAAGCGCAGTCATTTTGGCTGTAGCAGTGCCTTTGCCGCCTGACACGATCGCGCCAGCGTGGCCCATCTTCTTTCCTGGTGGTGCGGTCACCCCAGCAACATAGGCAGCTACCGGTTTGGTCATACGCTCAGCGATGAAAGCCGCCGCTTCTTCCTCGGCTGACCCGCCGATCTCGCCGATCATCATCACTGCCTGAGTCTCGGGATCATCCTCAAAAGCGGCTAGGCAATCAACAAATGTCGTGCCCGGCACTGGGTCACCGCCGATACCCACGCAGGTGGTCACACCGACACCCTGAACTTTGAGTTCATGTAAAGCCTGATAAGTCAAAGTTCCAGAGCGGCTAACGATTCCGACCGGGCCGCCCGCTAAAGCGATATGGCCAGCGGTGATGCCGATGTTGCAGCGACCAGGGCTGATGATCCCAGGACAGTTGGGACCCAACAGGCGCACATTGGGATGATCACGCCGCAGCTTGTTGAACAGAAACGCTTCGTCATGTGCAGGCACTCCCTCAGTGATCACAACCACCAACTCCATCTGAGCCTGCGCCGCTTCCAGCACCGCTGGCAGCACCCCAGAAGCAGGAATGAAAACGCAACTCACCGTGGCACCTGTGGCTTCCGCGGCTTCCGCAACAGTAGCGAACACCGGTATTCCGTCAACATCGGCACCGGCTCGGCGCGGGTTGGTGCCTGCCACCACCTGGGTTCCGTAGTCACGGTTCAACAGCCCGTAGTAGCGGCCTTGCGAGCCGGTCAAACCCTGGTAAATCACCCGAGTGTTCTCATCGACAAAAACGCTCACTCCGCACCTCCAGCGGCTAGTTCAACAGCTTTGCGGGCTGCGTCAAGCATGGTCGGTGCCAGCATCAACTTGCTGCTCAAATGCGGCTCTAAGAGTTCACGGCCCTCGGTGGCGTTGGTGCCGTCGAGGCGAACCACTATGGGCGAAGCAATGTCGACTCGGGCAACGGCTTCGATGATTCCGTCAGCGATTTCTTCGCCTCGGGTGATACCCCCGAAAATGTTGATCAGGATCGCCCTAACCGCAGGATCATTGTTGATCACCTCAAGAGCGCCTGCCATCACTTCGGCGTTGGCCCCGCCTCCAATGTCGAGGAAGTTGGCGGGTTGACCGCCGACCTGATTGACCACATCCACTGTGCTCATCGCCAGACCGGCACCGTTAGCGATAACCCCCACCGAACCGTCAAGGCCCACATACTGCAGACCTTTGGCGTGAGCGGCCTGCTCACGCTCATCACGACTCTGCGTGGTGTCATAGGCGGCGTAATCGTCGTGTCGGAACATGCTGTTGGCATCAAGCGTGACCTTGGCATCAAGCAGAACCACTTTGCCGTCAACAGTGACGATCAGCGGGTTGACCTCTACCAGATCAGCATCAGCTTCGACATAGGCGCGGTAAAGGTTCGTCAGCACTTGAGCTACTGCAACATCAGCAGGTGCAGGGATGCGAGCGTTATGCACCCACTGCTGGCACTGCTGTAGCGACAACCCGTCAACTGGGTCGATGTGAATGTGCGCAATGGCTTCAGGATCATTGGCAGCGACACTCTCAATGTCGACTCCGCCTTGAGCTGACAGCATTCCCAGATGTTTGCGAGCTGAGCGGTCAAGAGTGAAGCTGACGTAATACTCAGCAGCGATGTCGGAGGTTCGCTCAATCCAGAGTCGGCGCACTACATGACCCGAAATGTTCAAGCCCAAAATGTTTTGAGCATGACGGCGCACTTCTTCAAGATCAGAAGCGAGCTTCACTCCGCCTGCTTTGCCTCGGCCACCGGTGTGGACTTGAGCTTTGACAGCTACGGGAAGCCCCAGCCTCTCTGCGGCAGTGGCCGCCTCGTCAGGCGTGAAAGCCACCTCGCCTTCGGGCACAGCCAGCGAATAGCGGGCAAACAATTCCTTGCCTTGATGCTCAAACAAATCCACTGACGGCGATACTAGGCGTTGATGACGACTTTCAGCCGTTTAATTCGGTTGCATGAGCGGGCTTCGGCGGACTCGACGACTCGGAGTCTGTGATGCCCGTCTCTCGAGGCCCGCGTCCTGACCTGCGCACGTTCATCGCTGTGGGCATCGCCGGGGCGGGCGTGGCGCTGGGTTTGGTGCTAGGAGTGCTGTTGTTGACTCGTGGCGGCAGCGAAATTGAGGTGCGTCTCGGCGACCGTGACTTCCGCAACCTCGAAGTCGATCGCATCAGCGCCGAGATCGCAGACCGAGGGCCGGTGCTATTTGGTGATGTCGCCGACGGACAACTTGACATCATCGTGCAGCATCTCGGTGATGATCCCGAGTCGGGCTGGTTGGCGTTTGAGGCACGGCGGGCAGGCCAAAGCCGAGACTGTTATTTTCAATGGCGTCGCAGCGAAGCCGACTTTGTGAACACCTGCGATCCTGATGATGTTGTTGATGCTCGTGGCACTGGTCTACGCCAACTTGAAGTAGCTGTTGTAGACGGCGAAGTTCGCATTGATGTCAGCCCGAACTAAGCCAAAACTAAGCCAGGTTTGTCTTAGGTTTTGCTGAGCACAGCACGAATCTTGTCTATGCGTTTGCTGGTCGGGGGATGGGTGGCCCAGGCACGGCTGACAGGCACTGTTGCGGGATGCTGCCGGGTGTCGGTTTCGGCTTGCTGAAGAGCCTCATCTTGGCGTTCGAGCGCGCTCAATGCGTCAATCAGTGCCGGGCCGTAGCCGAGTTTGGTGGCCACTGAGTCAGCAGCGTGCTCGGCTTTTCGTCCCAAAAAACGCAGAAGTAGTCCCGCGAACATCATTACCGTGTTGAGGACTAAAAGCGCCGCCCTGATCACGAGCATGACAACCAGTATGAACATGAACAGCGCCCAGTGAATACGCCAGCCACTAAACCAGGCGAGCAGATTGTGCAGGATTATCGACAGACGCGCCGCCCATCCCAGCGGCCTAGCCAACCATCCTTGGA
>JAPYNU010000013.1 GCA_028283245.1 Candidatus Aldehydirespirator catecholifindens
GGATGCAGTCCACCGTGGTGACTCAACTCGTCAGCCAGAACCGCCCCGAGTTCACGGTCGTGCAGATGACGAAGCGCCCTAGTGGTGACGATCACGATCCGACCGCCAGCCGCAGCGGCGTTGATATGGGCGCTGTCTTCGACCCTGAAGCGGTATTTGCGCCGCTTGCCTTTGCCTATTCGTGTAATTACTTGATCCCACAGCGGTTGCAGGCGTGCCTGCTCGGCAACTGTAGGCGGACGCGTCCGAGGGCATACCAGCCAAATCTGCAAAACGTCTATGCCTGGCACGAACAAAAACGGCAGCAAAGCAAAGTAGGCAATGACCCAAAGCCAGAACCCGCCCGGCAAGAAAGCGGCAGCCAACGCCGCAAAAGGGGCTAGGCACAGCAGCGTGAAAGGCGCAACCAATAGCTGCACTATCAGCGACAGCCACGATGTCCAGTCTCCGAAACGCCTGAAATTAATCGGTGCTGGCAGCTCAGGATTCGAGAGACTCGGTCCGTTCATGCGGCAAGCACAACTCTCATACAACAAGCCATTTGAAGTACAGAATAAACACAAACACTACAACCACAGCCACACCCAACAGACTTGAGATCCAGCGATCAACAGTCGGATCTGATCTACTGTGCAAAGCCAGATGCCAGTCATGGAGCGCGTCGGTGTCGTCGGTGGAGTTCGCCGTCCCCTCAGTTGGTTCTGCTTCTTGTATGAGTGGAGCATCGGCTTCGCGGCGTTTGTCAACGAGATCAAACACCAAGAACGCAAATGCAGCAGCAAGCACCATGGTGACAACATCGTTGACGAAACCCGAGAACGGAACGGCGTTGCCCTCGGGACGCACAAACAGAGCCAGCAAAACGGTAAGGCTCGCGAAAAGTGTCATAACCGCCAATTCAGCGAAGTTGCGTCCCTGCTGGCGAAGGTTGGTAAGCACGTTAATGTCGGCCATGAGCATGCCGAGGCTGCTAGCTCGTTCCGCTAGTTCCTTGCCAGCGCGGCGAGCTTCCATGAGCTGAGGTCTGATTAAGCTGCGCATTTCAAGATAAATCTTTGATATGCGCGCTGGTCTGGTTTCTGTGTCCAGTTCACGTAAACGCAATGCAATCTCTCCACCATCTCGTAGTGAACCCGCTGCCGCCAATTCCGAAACTTTAGCATGGAGTCGCAGAGTCATCTCATCCATAAGCGTTCGCCGCTCATTCAGTCGGCTCTGCCGGAAGGACATGATCAGCACGAACACTGTGGCGCACACACCGACGATTCCCCAATACTCCACTACTGATGACTGCACCCATACCTCAGGCATCCAATCCTCTCGAAACGCCACAATTACTCCGCAAATCCATAAGGACAGCACAATCGCCCGGTACCCATGCCCAGCCGTAGCGCCTAAAGCCCGACCCTGAACCCCCTCCGGATCCAAATGCATAATCATATTTATAACGATTACCCCAACTGCTCCCGCCAATAGCAGATCGGCTCTCGATACTTCCACTCTGCTAAACAGCCACAACCATCCAAGCGCTAGTATAGGCACACAATAATACAAACTTGTGATTGCTCCGCTTCGACTGTGAGATTTATCTCCAGAACCGCTCAGATGTATGGAAGTATAGAATAGCAGACTTCCAAATATATCAGCTATTCCAGCCACCAGAGCTAGTAAGATACTACCAACTCTTATTACTTGAAAACCCCCGACTATAACCATTACAATTAATAAAAAGCTCCCAATAACAAGCTTCGATACTGCGGACAGCGAAGTGCTTACCAGTGCTGTATTTGTACTAGAATATTTTGCCCACTGTACCAGACTTTGATTGCGTAAGTTCCGAGCTTCACCTCCACGCTTCTGCACGAAACCAGCCAAAGCTCCTGCCAAACCGCTTAGAATCGCCACACCAACTCCCAAGTTCAGAAAGTTGGCTCGTTCAATTGCGCCTTGCTCGCTGATAATGACCATAGCTACCGCCAGAGCACCGAGGATCATTAATACAACTGGTCCTGCATGATTTTTGATTCGAGATTTTGACTTATCTTTAGATGGATCGAAGACTAAGTTCAGTAGCACAAACATGATAGGCCAAAATTCAACAACTATAGTTGCTACAGCTGGCTGAATTAGAGTCAGAGCAAGTGCGAACAATAACCAGTCCACTCTAAATATCAAAGACAATAATCGATACCGCAGTTTTGTTGCAGTCCATAGTCGCAGAATGATCGAAGCTCCACTCAAATCAACACTACTCAATGCTGACATACCTCTCGGGCCAGGAATGGCCTCGAGTCGTTCATTTCTAAATCTCCCCGATGCCACAATTACAATGATTGGTAACTGAACAACATACATCAGAGCCACTACTATCGTCGGCTCAATATTTTCTGATGTAACCGAAATGAGTAACGGAATCGGAGCTATACATAACGTAGCCGCCAACATAACGAGCGGTGCGTGACGAGGACCTAAGCGTCTATGCCCCCCCCCCTTAGCGGTTTCGGTCGGTTTGTTGAGGGGCTCATGCTGTCGCTGTCGTCACTACCGAGTCGCTCGGGCTGAGAACTCTGTCGGTAGCTGCTTGACACATACAGTGTTCAGCATAGACCATCCACAGCATGTAGAACGCCGATCAGGAGACTTGCCCTGCATAGACATCTTGTGCCTGACGGCTGAACTGTTCACTAGGGTTAAGACTATGAACCTGAACTCACTCATCGAAACGCACCCAAGCGTGCGCTGTGGCAAACCGCGCTTCGTTGGTACGCGGATCACGGTCTACGACGTGCTCGACTATCTAGCCTCGGGAATGACATCGTCGGAGATCGTCATAGACTTCCCAGAACTCACTGAACAGCACGTTCGAGCCGCCATTGAGTTCGCAGCGATTCGTGAGCGTCGCCTTGCAGCGCCAGTGTGAAGCTGCTCAGCACCGCGGAACTGTTGAGAACTTCGCTGGTACCGCTGAAGAAGCACTGCTTACCCTGACTCTAGACGTTGACTAGACTAGCTAGCCTGGTCAACCTTACTACTACACTGCTCTAAAAAACTAAGGATCAAGTCAAATGTCAGAGACCGTAGTGAACATTTACGAAGCTAAGACTTCCCTGTCGAAACTGATCACTCGAGTTGAGGCTGGCGAAGAAATCGTGCTCGCACGGGCTGGCAAGCCGTGTGCGCGGCTTGTGCCACTGGCACCCGAGACACCTCATAAGCGCGTTGGCCTCCTGCCGGGGCTTGTGATCGGACCCGAGTTCTTTGAGCCCCTGCCAGACACAGAGATTGCGGCTTGGGAAGGCAGCCGTTGACACGGTTGCTGCTTGACACCCATGCTCTGCTGTGGTGCCTTGCGGATGATCCTGCGCTCTCAGCCCGAGCTAGGCGTGCCATCGTTGAACCCGACAACGCGGTTTACGTAAGCGCTGCCAGCGCTTGGGAGATCTCCACTAAAGTTCGACTTGGCCGTCTGCCGGACTTCATCTCAATCGCCACCGACATCGAAGCTCTACTGAGCAAAGCCGACTATCTACTACTACCAATCTCGTTTCGGCACGGCCAGCGAGCTGGCAGCTACTCCACATCTGTCAAAGACCCTTTCGACAGGATGCTGGCCGCTCAAGCCGAACTCGAATCGCTCACACTGGTTACTGCCGATTCAGCTTTTTCACAGTTCCCCATCTCCACCCTCTGGTAAAAGGAATGCGGGACGACAATGAATCCCGCCTCAAGGTTTGCGGCGAGGGGTTACATTGCTAGGTGGTATAGCTCACTTACTTCTTGGCGGGTTGGGTGGCGTGGAGTGGTCAAAATCATTAGGTCACGCAACGCGTCGGTGGTGAGTGAGTTGATGTCTTGCGTTGTCGCGCCAAGATCGCTCAAGCGACGGTTCGTTCCGACGGTTGCCGACAACGTTTCGACCGCCTCAATTGCGGCCAGCGGGTCATGGGCGACACCGAGAGCCGCACCGATATCCGCATACCGCTCTGCAACTGCCTCAATGTTGAACCTCATAACATGCGGCAACATAGTGGCGAGCGTCTGTCCGTGAGCTGCGCCGAAAACGCCCGAAACTGGGTGCCCGGTTGCGTGAACAAGCCCCAAGAACGGACCCGACGAGAAAGCACGTCCCGCAAGGTGCGACGCGATCTGCATTGATGCCCGAGCCTCAATGTCGCTGCCTACGGCGACTGCTTGAGGGAGCCATCGACCAACGAGCCGGATCGCTTGCAGCGCAAGGCCATCAGCGTAAGGATTCGATGCAGTCGATGTATAGGCCTCAATAGCGTGAGTCAAAACATCCATACCGCACACCGCAGTAGCACCCGACGGGAGCCCCACAGTCAGCAGCGGGTCTAGCACAACGACGCGCGGCTGCACGTCTGGATGAGTGAACGCCAGCTTGCGATGATCCTCGCTTCGGGTGATAAGGCC
The DNA here is from genome assembly GCA_028283245.1 of Candidatus Aldehydirespirator catecholifindens. Taxonomy (GTDB): domain Bacteria; phylum Actinomycetota; class Acidimicrobiia; order Acidimicrobiales; family Aldehydirespiratoraceae; genus Aldehydirespirator; species Aldehydirespirator catecholifindens. The sequence continues at coordinate 4,432 of JAPYNU010000013.1, forward strand.
TCCGCCGTTGGTCTCAGATGCCGTGCCTGAGGTCGTAGGCACAGCGATCGTCGGCACGCACGCCGCGCTGACCTGCGCCGGGGGTGCCAAAGTGGCAAAGTCGATTTGGTCGGCATCGTCAAGTTCGGGCGAGAAAGCAAGCGACGTGTCTTTGATCCCCGACGGCGCAGCCATCGCAGTGTATTTGCCGCAGTCCATCACCGACCCGCCACCGACAAGCACAATAACGACATCATCAATACCGAAATCTCGCAGTGATTCGACTGCGGCAGCGACATTGATGTCAGTCGGATTCGGGTCGACATTGTCAAACGCTGCCCACTCAATGGTGTCGTTGGTGAGAGCATCGGTGACTTTGTCGAGGACACCGGCAGCGCGCACGCCCGGGTCGCTCATTACGAAGCAGCGACTTCCGTAGGCTTTTACATGCTGGGCGATCTCAGCGACACTGCCTTCACCCACGGTAGTTGTTGGCATGGGTTCAAGAGTGAAAGTGGTCATGTTGTTGGAGTCTCCTCAGAAAGACGGAAAAGATTAAGCGAGGGCAGCGACTCGCAGACGCAGAATTAAGCGAGGGCAGCGACTCGCAGACGCAGATCAGCACGCTCCAACGCCGCTAAAGCCTCCGCATCACTAGCATCATCCTTGAGGGCATCGCTAGCACGGTCGCGTGCCTGTTCGGCTCGCGGCACATCAATCTCTGAAGCCGCCTCCGACACGTCAGAGAGGATGGTCACCTTGTTGTGGCTGACCTCCACGAAACCGCGATGCACTGCAAAGCTGTCGCGTTCGTCGCCTAAGCGCAGCACATCCACTGACCATGTCGCCAACACCCCCAGAAAGGGCACATGCCCAGCCTGAAACGCAATATCACCAGATTCGACAGTGCGCACTATCACCATCTCGGCAGTGCCGGAATAGCTGACCTCTTCGGGCGAAACCACCTCAACGTCAAGCTCAACAGCCATATCAGGCCTGCAACTCTGCGGCTTTGCGCTCCACATCTGAAGCGCCACCCACCATATAAAACGCCTGCTCGGGCAGTTCGTCCATGTCACCGTTGACTAGAGCCTCAAACGACTCAATAGTTTCAGAGACAGGAGTAAAAATGCCGTCCTGGCCGGTGAAGTTCTTAGCCACGAACATCGGCTGCGACAAGAACCGCTGCACTTTGCGAGCCCGATCAACGGTTACCCGATCCTCTTCGGACAGCTCATCAAGACCAAGAATCGCGATTATGTCTTGCAGTTCTTTGTAGCGCTGCAACACCTCCTGCACCCTTCGAGCCACCGCATAATGACGCTCTCCCACCACTAAGGGATCAAGGATCGTAGATGTCGAAGCAAGCGGATCAACCGCCGGATAGATGCCAAGCGCGGCAATGTCACGGCTCAGTTCGGTGGTGCCGTCGAAATGAGTAAACGATGTGAACGGTGCCGGGTCGGTGTAGTCATCAGCAGGCACATACACAGCCTGAAGCGAAGTAATCGACTTGCCTCTAGTGGAGGTGATGCGCTCTTGAAGTTCGCCCATTTCATCAGCCAAGGTCGGCTGATAACCCACAGCCGAAGGCATCCGCCCCAGCAATGTTGACACTTCCGAGCCTGCCTGCACGAAACGGAAAATGTTGTCGATGAACAACAGCACGTCCTGGTTCTGCACGTCACGGAAATATTCGGCGACGGTCACACCAGCCAGCGCCACCCTGAGGCGCACCCCCGGCGGTTCATCCATCTGACCGAACACCAGCGCAGCCTTGTCAAGCACTCGTGTAGTGCCGTCACCCATGACGGTTTCGCCCATCTCCAAGAACAGGTCAGTTCCTTCACGGGTGCGCTCACCCACCCCGGCGAACACCGAAACACCACCATGGTTGGTGGCCACACGAGTGATCATCTCGGTGATTAGCACAGTCTTGCCAACGCCAGCGCCGCCGAACAGCCCGATCTTGCCGCCTTGCTTGTAAGGGGTAAGCAGGTCAATCACCTTCACGCCCGTCTCAAACATCTGCGCGGACGGCTCAAGCGAATCAAACGACGGTGCCGGACGGTGAATGTCCCAATGGTCGGGAGTGTCATGTCCGGGAGTGTCAAGGCATTCGCCCATTACGTTCCATACATGGCCGAGCGTGCCGTCACCCACCGGTACTTGAATGCCGTGACCCGTGTTGCGCACTTCGGTGCCGCGGGTGAGCCCGTCGGTGGGTTTCAAAGCAATAGCTCGCACCCTGTTGTCACCAATCTGCTGTGCTACCTCAGCGGGGACTCTCATGTCTTCGCCGTCAACATTGACTTTGAACTCAAGCTCGGTGTTGATCTCGGGAAGATGCCCGGCCGGGAACTCCACGTCCACAACAGGGCCAGCTATACCGACGATGCGTCCAGTGCGAAGCCCGGTTGCGGTTTCAGGAGTCGATGTTTCAGGAGTCGATGTTTCAGGAGTCGATTCGGTGATGGTCATTGCTTTGATCCTTGTCTGATGTCAGCGTGCGGTCAGGGAATGTTTTTGCTCAGGAGCGGCTTCGGCATCTGCGAGCATCGTCGCCGAAGCGGGCTCTGCGTCGCTGTGGCTGTTGCCGCCCAGCGCTTCAGCACCGCCCACGATCTCCATGATTTCAGTAGTGATGGCATCCTGGCGGGCTTGGTTCATAGCCCGCGAAAGCTTGGTGATTAGTTCCTGGGCGTTGTCTGTGGCGGCTTTCATGGCTCGCTGACGGCTGGCGTGCTCTGAGGCTGCTGCGTCAAGCAGAGCGCCATAGAGTCGGGCTTCGGTGTAGCGAGGCAGAAGCGCTTCAAGCACCGCTTGGGGTGTCGGCTCAAACTCAAAGCTAGCGCTGCGATCCGTACCCGAACCTTGCTTAGCCATCATCTCGGTATCAACTAAAGGCAAGAAGCGGCGCACTACCACTCGCTGAGTGCCCATCGACACGAACTCTGTGTAGATCAGCTCAACCTGATCGACCGCTTCGGAAAGGAACCACTCGCTGACGGTTTCAGCGATGTGACGCGCGTCGTCATATGACGGATTGTCGCTGAAGCCGTCCACGGCATTAGCGATACGGTAGTTGCGGAAGCGGAAGTAGCTGGCGGACTTGCGGCCCACGCAGCACAGCGAATATCCCTTGCCTTCTGAAACGTGTCCCATGAGTTGACGCTCAGCCGCACGAATGACCGAGCTGTTGTAGGCACCCGCTAGACCCCTGTCACCGGTGATCACGATGAAACCGACAGTTCTGACCTGTGAGCGTTGTCGCAGCAGCGGATGATCAACCTCGGCACCACCCGCAGCCAGATCTTCGATCACGCCGGTGATTAGTCGTGCATAGGGGCGAGCTGCGTTGGCTCGCTGCATTGCTTTCACTACGCGAGTAGCGGCTATCAGCTCCATGGCTCGGGTGATCTTCTTGGTAGACCCGATGCTGTTGATGCGTCGGCGCAGTTCGCGCTCTTTGCCTCCAGGCACGCCTCAACCTCTACTTTCTGGTCACCAGTGTTGCCTGCGCTCTCAACTTGCGGCTTCAGCCTTCGGCGCGGCTCAGGTCTTCTTCGGGCAGGGTGGTGTCGGCATCAACCATGTTGGCTTGCTCAGAGCCTTGAGCCAGCGCCTCGGGTTCATCACCGACGACAGCTTCGGAGGCTTCGAACTGCTCAGCGAAAGCTTTGATCCTGGCATCAAAGTCGTCAACATTAGAGATTGCGCCACTGTCACGTATCTCTGCCAGAGTCACAGCTTCCCGAGCACGGAACCAGTCGAGCAGCTCGCTTTCGAAGCGGCGCACATCAGCGATTGGAAGATCATCCAGATAGCCGTGAGTGCCTGCATAGATCGACACCACCTGCTCCTCAACCGGCAACGGGCTGTTGACACCCTGTTTGAGCAGTTCGGTGAGACGATAGCCACGCTCAAGTTGGGCTTTTGACACTGCGTCAAGATCAGATCCGAAAGCTGCGAAAGCTTCCAGCTCACGGAACTGCTGCAGATCGCCTTTAAGTGTGCCCACTGCGGTCTTCACGGCTTTCACCTGAGCAGCACCACCGACACGGCTTACTGAGATGCCCACATCAACCGCAGGACGGATTCCCGACTTGAACAAGTCGTCCTGCAAAAAGATCTGGCCGTCAGTGATGGAGATCACGTTGGTTGGGATGTAGGCCGAAACGTCACCAGCTTTGGTTTCGATGACAGGTAACGCTGTCAGCGAACCGGCACCGAGTTCATCACTGAGCTTGGCGGCTCGTTCCAGCAGACGGCTGTGAAGGTAGAAGACATCGCCGGGGTAAGCCTCACGCCCAGGCGGTCGGCGCAGCAGCAGCGAAACCTGTCGATACGCCTCGGCCTGCTTCGACAAATCGTCGTAAATGACTAGGGCGTGTTCACCGTTCTCCATCCAGTGCTGACCCATAGCACAACCGGCATAGGGTGCCAGATACTTGTACGGCGCGGGATCAGACGCAGGCGCAACAACCACCACTGTGTATTCCATGGCACCAAGTTCTTCGAGGGTGGCCACCGCTTGAGCCACGGTTGAGGCTTTCTGACCGATAGCCACATAGATGCATTTCACGCCGAGGCCGCGCTGGTTCAAGATCGTGTCCAGCGCAATAGTGGTCTTGCCGGTTTTGCGGTCACCGATGATCAGCTCGCGCTGACCGCGGCCTATTGGGATCAGCGAGTCGATCGACTTGATTCCCGTCTGCAGAGGCTCATGCACCGGCTTGCGTCCAGTGATACCAGGTGCCTGAATCTCCATACGCCTCGGGATCGGGTTCGACAGCGGCCCTTTGCCGTCCACGGGCTCGCCCAGCGGATCAACGACACGTCCCAGCAGGCCGTCACCCACCGGGATCGACAAGATGTCACCGCTGGCCTGAACTGGCTGACCTTCCTCGATGCCTTCAACGTCGCCTAGCACCACCGCGCCGATGGCACCCTCCTCAAGGTTGAGAGCCAAGCCGACAGCGCCGTTAGCGAAGCGCAGCATCTCGTTAACGGCAGCATCGGGAAGGCCCGACACTCGTGCGATGCCGTCGCCGACTTCAAGCACGCGCCCCACTGTCGACTGCTCCAGCTCAGGGCTGAACCCCTCAAGGTTCTGACGTATGGCAGCAGCTATATCGGCTGTATTAATCGTCAGTTGTGCTGTATCGCTCATGTCAACTCGCTCATATCAGATAGTCCGTTTAGTTAGTTCCTGTGATGCTTTCAGCCGAATCCGCTACGCATCTGCTGCAGTCGGCTGCGGACGCTGCCGTCGATCACGTCATCGCCGATCTCGGTGATTATTCCGCCCATCACGCTGGGATCAACCACAGCATGAATCTCCACTTCAAGTCCTGACGAAGCCTGGATTGCGGAAGCCAGACGGGCTCGTTGGTCTTCGCTTAACTCCACAGCGCTACGCACACGCGCCGCACGTCGGTTGCGGCCAGCTGCGGCTCGGTCGATCACAGCGTCAATGACCTCTGCGAGTTCACCACCGCGTCCTGCTGCGATCACCATTGATGTCACCGCTGTGGTTGCCCGATGGGCTTTGCCAGACAGCAGATCCTCACAGATCGCAATCCGGCGCTCAACGTTGATAGCCGAGTCGGCCAATGTGGACTGCAACTCTGGGTTGGTTCGCAGCGCCTCAGCGAAGCGGGCGAGTTCGGCTTCGACTTGACCCGAGGCTTTCTCTGCGCGAGCTACTGCCAGCACCGCGTCGGCGTAGTCGCCAATGCTCTCTGCTGCCAGATGATCAGCCATTGTCGCGCGAACCCGCGACCTCTTCAATGTAGGAGTCGATCAAGGAGCGATGCACTTCGGCATCAAGGCTGGCACCGACCACCCGCTCAGCCGCCCCTACCGCTATAGATGCCACATCGCCACGCAGATCATCTATTGCCTGGTGACGGCTCGACTCAATATCGGCTGTGGCTCTGGCCCGCTGTTCAGCGATGTCGGCTTCGGCGCGGGCCTGCAGATCGGTGCGGAGCTGATCGGCTTGCATGCGAGCTTCGTCGATGATCGCCGCAGCGGCTGTCTTAGCTTCAGCTAGTTGCTCCTCATATTGAGATTTGGTGCTCATAGCGTCGGCTTTGGCTGCGTCAGCGGCATCAAGGTCGGCTTGGATCTTCTCGGAGCGGGCATCCATCGCTCGACGCACTGCCGGAAAGCCCTTCCAGGCCATGAACGCGAACAAGATGGCGAATGCTGCGCTGCCCCAGATGATTTCATCGATTTCGGGCAGGATCGGGCTGGGTGCCTCAACGCAACCTTCGAGGTCATCCTCGAAGTCTTCGATCGCGTCCTCGGGGCCGCTTTTGAAGGCTTGCAGGCTGCCGTACTCTTTCTCGACTTCTGCGGCCTTTTCGAGCACGCAACCACCGATAGTTTCGCCTGCGGCCATCGCTTGACCTGCGGTCACAAACAACGTTGCCGCAACGAAAAGCGCGACAGCCGCTAGCGAGCGCGCCGAATGGCACCAGCGGCACCTAAGTGCTGGAGTGGCATCGGCTCGGTGTGAGAGCCTCGGGTTTGTTGCTGCCATGTTCGCAGTGCTTTCGACCTGCTACGGGAGCAGCAGGATGAAGACCACGAAACCGATCAGGGCGAGCGCCTCAATGAAGGCGATTCCGAGGAACATCGTGGTGCGGACCATGCCAGCGGACTCAGGCTGGCGGGCCATCGACGAGATGGCGCTACCAACCACTGTGCCTATGCCGAAACCGGGGCCGATAGCGGCTAGGCCGTAGCCGAGACCGGCACCGATGGCCTGAAGCCCGTCGACCAACTCGCCGGGAGCGGTCTGAGCGAGAAGACTTAGCACTTTGGGTTCTCCTGTTTGCTTGTGAGTGTTTGCTTGTGAGGTTGATTATTGAGTTAGTGATTTAATGGTTCAGTGGTCGTGCGCTGGTTTAGTGATCGGCATGCATTGAGCCGCCGATGTAAACCGCTGTCAACACAGTGAAGATGAAGGCCTGCAAGAACGCCACCAGTATCTCAAAGACAGTCAAAAACAGCAGCATCAAGAACGGAAGAGCTGCGGGCACATAGAAAAAATCCCAAAGCGTCGCCGACAAAATCGCGAAGGTGGCTAGCAGCAGATGCCCTGCGACCATGTTGGCCCAGAGCCGGATCGCCAGCGAGAAGGGCCGCACAACGAAAGTGGAGACCAGCTCAATCGGGGTGACGATCACATAAAGGAACTTGGGCACTCCCGGTGGGAACAACGAACTTTTGAGATAGCCCAGACCGCCCTGGCTTTTGACCCCCACCACGTTGTAGACCACCCACACCAGCAGCGACAAGGCAACCGGCATGGCCATACGGCTGTTAGCCGGGAACTGCACGATGGGGATGATGCCGGTGATGTTGGAGAACAAAATGAAGAAGAAGATCGTCGTCAAAAACGGCATGAACTTGCGGCCTTCGGGTCCGATGGTCTGCATCACCACCGAACTTTCAATGAAGTTCACTCCAGATTCGGCCACATGCTGAACGCCTGCAGGCACTAACGACTCGCGAGGTCGTCCAGCGAGCCCGAATATCACTATGGTGACCACCATCGCCGCTAGATACACGAGGACGGTCTTGTTGATAGCGAAATAGGTGCCGTCAAGCCAGATGGTGGGCCAGTCAAAGAGGTGACTAACCGGCGGCAGTTCCAAAGCGAAGATACTCATGCCCCCACTCCGAGACTTGAAGATTCGCCTGAGCGTGGCTTCAGCCCTGGGAAGGCCAGTGATCCTGAAACATGACGTGTCTCAACGATCAGCAGACCCAAATGGGTGGCTAACAGACTCACCGCGAAGGGCAGAAGCTCAAACCAGTCGTGATGACGTATCGGCAACACAGCGGCTGTGACGATAGCGAGGCGTAGCACATATCCACCCAACACTGCTGCCATTAATGCCGCAGGACCGCCGCGAGTGCCCCAACTTATGGCTGCTGCGCCCAATGCGAAGTTCACCAAAACCAGTGCCAGAGCCAAACCGGTGGACAATGCCCCAGCCCAGCCCCAGCCGATAGCTCCAGCGGCTAGCAGTGGCACCACAAAGAATACTGAGCGACGCAGCATGTCGCGCGCTATGTCGGCTTCGGGTTCAGGCGACTGAGCAGCAACCGAAGAGTCCGTCTTAGGTGTCTCAGGCATTGCTGCAAATCCTGACATGATTACGAGTGTCAGTCCCTGTCATGGCCGCCAACGTTGCTAGCAGCACTAACAACAGCATCGGCATCACCAGTGCTAGCAGCACTAACAACAGCATCGATGTCGTCGGCTGAGGCTGGGTCGGCCGAATCGGCTGAGTGGTCGTCAACAGCGCTGTGAGTGCCAGCGCTGTAGCCAGCTCTGCGGCTCTCAAGAGCCTCATCAAGCGATTTGCTGTAAGCGCGAGCGAAACTCCAACCCTGATAAGCGAGAACGGTCACTCCGAGCACCAGTGTCATCAACGGGAAAGTGCCAAGACGTTCATCTAGTAGCCAGCCGCCGAATCCGAAGATGGCCGGAGTGGCTATCAACTCAAATACTTTGGCTAGCGCGTCACCCGCACCGGCACGAATCTCGCGTGATTCGACACGCGTTGTGCTGTTACTACGGTTCATCATCGAAAACGCTGGACAGCCTTAGGATTGGCGGGTTACTTGCGAGCCTTGCGCTGACCGTAACGACGCTCAAAGCGTTCTACTCGACCGGCAGTGTCAACAATCTGCATAGTTCCAGTGAAGAACGGGTGACTTGCGCTTGAGATCTCCACCCTGGCTAGCGGGTAGGTGTTGCCATCAGACCACTCAATAGTGTCTTCGGTGGAGATGGTCGAACGTGTCAAGAACGATGTTCCAGCGGACTGATCCGTGAAGACGACCAGTCGGTATTCGGGGTGAATGTCGGTTTTCATCAGAGTAATAGTGTGTTGGCAGAGCAAGCTTCTCACAACCCCAAAAGCAACAAATTTTGCTCTTTCGCTTCTGTTGATTTCAGCGGAGCAGTTCAGCGTTTGATGCGCTGTCGTTTAGCTTGGACAGCACAGTCTTGAGGGTGTCAACCACAGCAGTCGGGTGATCAGCCGGGCCGTCTGAGAGGTTGCTCCGTAGTCGCTGAAGTTTCTCGACCTCGTCGGAGTCTAAGAAGCGGGCGGCATCACGCGATACTGAAGCGACTACGTCAACAGCCGGGAACAGACCTAGCTGCGCGGCCCAGCGGTCAAGACAGATCTCGGTGTTGGCGGTGCCCACAAACTCGTCGCTGAGCACATGCGGCAATGCACCAGCGCCGTCTGTGACCAGCGATGCGATCATTGTCAGCGAGCCTTCCTCAGAGGTGTTGCGACCCGCTCCGAAGAGCTTCTTGGGCATATGAACGGCACCGCTTTCGATGTTGTTGTTCCAGCTGCGTCCAGAACTAGAAAACGCCAAGTTGTAGGCCTGCGCCAACGAAGTGAGGCTGTCAACCACCACCGCCACATTCTTGCCCGACTCAACCAAACGCTTAGCCCTCTCGACGGTCATCTCCGCGGTCAGCACATGATCTTCGGGGCTCTGCTCAAAAGTGGTGGCAGCCACTTCACCGTTGCGAACACAGCGTTTGACCTCGGTGATGTCCTCGGGACGCTGATCCAAGAACAACGCCATCACAACAATGTCCGGCTCGTTCATTTCGATGGCAGAAACCAGTGACATGAGCACTGCGGTGGCACCAGACCGACGAGGCCCCTTCACCAGAACTCGTTGACCCAAGCCGACAGGTGCAATCAGATCAATCAGCCGAGCAGTCACATCATCAAGGCTTTCGGCATACTCCAATCCCAGCCGCCGTCCGGCGTGGATCGGGGTGAGTTCATCAAACAGCGGTCGATCCGTCGGCTCAGCTGGGGCACCGTTGATGCTCTCCAACGTCAGCAACGCAGGATTTTTTTCGGTGCGGTTAGCTGGTCGAGAAGTGCCGGTCAGTTGATCGCTGCGACGCAAGCCGAATTGGCGGATTGTCTTGACCGCCACATAGGCATCGTTGCGGTTCGGCAGACAACCGTCCACCCTCAAAAAGCCGTAGCCCTCATCACGCAGATCCAGACGCCCCGACACTACAACTGGATCACCATCCCAGCCGTCGTCACGGTCACGGTCACGGTCACGATTTCGGCGACGACGACGGCGGTTACCCGTGTCAAGGTCGTCATCAACTCGCTCATTGCTGCGCATAGCGTGGCTCTGATTACCGATGTCGCTGGGCGGCATCTCTTCGTTGTCGCTGTTGTCGCCGTTACGGTCTGCTTGGGGCGCTGTGTTCTCGATTTCAGCCGAAGATTCAGCCGCAGCAGCAGTAACACCCGCAGCAGAGGGCTCAGCGTATGAGTCGTGCGCCGACGGTGGCGCACCACCGTTCGCAGTTAGGTCAATGATCGTTTGGATGATCTCATCTTTGCGGGCTCGGCTTGATGGTTTAGCACCCAGCGCCGCCGCTATCTGGTTGAGTTCACCGCGATCTTTGCGTTGCAGCGTCGAGCGCCGCATCTCAGTCGCTTCCACGGGATGAAATATCTCTCCGTCGTCGGATTCAGGTAAAACCCGGCCCGGCGAAGTGCCGCATCATGAGCCGGTATCCGCCTTCACGTCAAAAGCGCAAGACGGCACTAGGAATGCTAAGGGCAGTCCAGTGCAAACCGCAACCAGCCCCCGTGTTTTTCACTCTGCCATCTCAGTTATGCACCCTAGTGATGCACCGCAGCCAGTGCAGCCACATACGAACCTTTTGTGGATTAGAGAGCATGCTTTGACTTTCTTTCGTAGCGAAAGAGGGATGTCAAATGAGTTGGGCTGAGCGGACGAATTCTTTGATAGCGGTGATGTCGTTGGGCAGCGAAATGGATCGCTCGGGTTGGTTAACGACGGATGCAAGCGCCGTGGGTGGATCGGGAGCCTGGCTCGTGGCGCGCGCTACAGCCTCTGGGAACTTGGCTGGATGCGCCGTGGCCAGTGACACCATCAGCTCTCCAGGCTGACGGCAGCGTTCGGCTACACCCACCCCGACCGCTGTATGCGGGTCAATCAGCATCTTTGACTCGGCATAAACATGACGCATCACCTCAAGCGTCGCAGGGTCATCTAGGCGATCACCTGCGAACTCTTCTCTGAGACGCTGATGTTGCTGCTTGGTCAACTCAACCCGGCCATCGGCACGGAACCTCGCAAGCAGCGCTGCGGTCGCTGCACCATCGCTGTCGCACAATTCAAACAGCAGCCGCTCCAGATTGGACGAGATCTGAATATCCATGCTGGGCGAAAGGGTGGGGATCACTTCGTGGGCGGCTAGTTCACCGTTCTCAAGAAGGCGACTGAGTATGTCGTTGCTGTTGGAAGCGACCAGCAGCCGCCCAATGCGCAAACCCATGCGGCTCGCATAATGAGCAGCCAGCACATTGCCGAAGTTTCCGGTGGGCACACAGAACGTAATCGGTCGCCCGTCTTCGGCTAGACGGCTGGCAGCCCAGACGTAGTAGACGATCTGGGTTGCGACTCGTGCCCAGTTGATGGAGTTGACCGCGGCCAGCCGCATGTCGCCGCGAAAAGTTTCGTCGGCGAACATTGCTTTGACTAGGTCTTGGCAGTTGTCGAACGTTCCGTCTACAGCCACCGCATGAACATTGGGCGCGTCTAGCGTGGTCATCTGGCGGCGCTGGATCTCGCTGGTACGCCCTTTGGGGTACAACACCACAATGTCAAGGCGTTCTCGTCCGGCTACTGCCTTCATGGCTGCTGAACCAGTGTCACCAGAGGTAGCGGCCACGATCATGGCACTGTCGTTGCGGCGCTCAAGTTCGTGATCAAATAGCCGGGCTACTACCTGCAAAGCAATATCTTTGAAAGCAAGAGTCGGCCCGTAAAACAACTCAAGCAGCCAATGATCATCGTCTAAAGCAACTAAGCCGCACACATCGCGATGATCGAATGCGCGGTAGGCATCAACGAGCAGCGATAGCAGTTCGTCACGACCAATCGCATCGCTGAGATACGGCTCAAGGACACAGGCAGCCACCTCAACATAGCTAAGACTGTCACTAGGGCTAGTGAGTCTTTTCGCTAGTTCGGGGATGAACTCAGGAACATAGAGGCCTCCGTCAATGGCGAGACCACCAAGCAGCACATCGGCGAAACCGAGACTCTGTCGGTTTTTGTGCCGTGACCGTGTGCTCACATAACGCATCTCAGCAGCGGTTCGTGACATGGGTTATCTATCTCTAATGCGAAAGTATGTGGATGCGAAAGTAGCGGATGCGAAAATTATGGATGCGAAAGTTGTGGAAATAAGCGTTCTGGAGTGGCAGTTCCAATGCTGTCACTGGGGCAGGTTCTCGTAGCCAACAACCCGGATGACGTTGCCTAGTTCGTGGACTGCCTCAAGGTCGCGCAGACCATTCAATGTGGCTTGAAGATCGCGTTCACGGCATTCGTGAGTAATGAACACAAGCCTGGCATCAGCTCCGAGACCATGCTGCTCCATTGAACGGATCGACACGTTGTGATGGCCCAGAACCGCCGCCACCGAAGCTAGAACGCCGGGCTTGTCAACCACTTCCAGGCTCAGATAGTAGGCCGAGCGAAGATCATCAATCGAACGGATCTTGGCTGGCGCAAGACGGCCGATCCTGCCCGAAGCACCCGAACTGAGATTCACAGCCGCGTCAACAAGATCACCGAGCACCGCGCTGGCGGTAGGGCGGCCTCCTGCGCCGCGTCCGTAGAACATCAACTCTCCCACTGCGTCGCCTTGAACGAACACCGCGTTGAAGCTGTCACGCACACCAGCCAGCGGATGCTGCAAAGGCAGCATCGCCGGATGCACCCGCACCGCCACCTCGGGGGGCTCTAGCTCGCCAGAGTTTTTTAAGGGTGTGCGTTCAGCCACAGCGATCGCTTTGACTACATACCCCAACCGGCGAGCCATCTCAATATCGTGTGATGTGATCCTGGTTATTCCCTCGTGGTAAACATCGCCTGCCACGACCTCCGCGCCGAAAGCGACCGTGGCAATGATCGCAGCCTTCGCTCCCGCATCAAAGCCTTCAATGTCAGCACTGGGGTCACTTTCGGCGTAACCGAAGCTCTGAGCCTCACTCAAAGCTTCGGCAAAATCGGCACCTTTTTCTGACATCTGGGTGAGGATGTAGTTGGTGGTGCCGTTGACGATGCCCATGATTCGCTGAACGGGCTCAGCGGCAAGCGACTCACGCAACGGGCGTATCAGAGGTATCGCCCCGGCTACTGCCGCTTCGAAGAGCAGGTCCACCCCAGCCTCTTCGGCTGTTTTGAAAAGTTCGGCACCGTGGTTGGCTAGCAGTTCCTTGTTAGCTGTCACTACTGGTTTTTTGGCGGCGAGGGCGTTGCACAGCAGAGTGCGGGCTGGTTCTATTCCGCCGATTACCTCAACCACGATGTCGATTTCGGGATCGGCCACAACTTCGGCTGCGTTGGCGCAAAACACCGACGAAGCCACATGCAAGCCTCGGGCTTTGGATTCAGAGCGCACCGCGATGCGGGTTATCTCCAGATCAATGCCGGTTCGTGCAGCGATCACAGCACGCTGCTCGTCAAGCAGTGTGACGAGACCCGCACCAACATTGCCACAGCCGAGAAGACCTACACGAAGTTGCTTCACCCTCGCAAAGCTACCTGTGGCTCAGCAGCCTCCCAGCCAGAACTTGCCAGAGCTTTCCACTCGCTTACTGGAAGTTGCTTGCGGTGTCTGAGGGTTTTGTGGTTTATAACGCTAGGTCACAGGACAGATCCCAAGCAGGAAGAGGGTCGCGATAGCGGACCCATTCCTCGGCGCCTTTCTCAAACTCCCTATCAGTAATGACACAAGCATCAAGGCGACGGCGGATGTCAGCTTCATCCATGTCAATGCCGATGAACACAATCTCAGTCTGGCGATCACCAACCACCGGATCCCAGCGTGAATCAAGCTCTGCTCTTTCCTCGTCGGATTCCAAGTCCCACTGGTCTTCAGGGATTGCGGCATACCACAAAGACAGCGGTTCAAGCATGACTGAAAGCCCAGCCTGACTCCACATCGCCTGCACGTCGGGCCGAGACGCAAGCCAGAAAAAGCCTTTACTCCTCAGCACACCAGACCAAGCCTTGCCGAGTTCGCGGGCCAGCCGCTTGGGGTGGAAAGGCCAGCGATGCCGGTAAACAAACGAAGTGATCCCGTATTCTTCGGTCTCAGGTGTGGGCTCTCCGTTTAGTACTTGCGCCCACCCTGGGGCGGTTTCGGCTTCGGCTTCGTCGAACAGGTCTGTGTCGAACACCGTGTCGAGGGGAACGTCGCCCCGTTCGGCAATAACAACCCGAGCATCGGGATTGAGCTGACGAACCGTAGCCACGACCTTCTCAAGCTTCTCAGCGTTTACCAGATCAGGTTTAGACACCACAAGCACGTTGGCAAACTCAACCTGGTCAATCAGCAGGTCTGTGACAGTGCGATCGTCTTCTTCGTCTCGACCCACGCCGAGTTCGGCAAGCTCTTCGAGCGTCTCAAAGCGATCTAGGAACGTGGACGCGTCAACCACGCTGACCATGGTGTCGAGTCGAGCTAACGACGACAGGCTTTGGCCGTCAATGTCCTCGAACACAAAAGTGGCAGCCACCGGCATCGGTTCGCTGATACCTGTGGACTCAATCAGGAGATAGTCAAATCGGCCATCAGAAGCAAGCCGGGCGACCTCAATAAGGAGATCTTCTCGCAGCGTGCAGCAGATGCAGCCGTTTGACATCTCAACTAGTCGCTCCTCGGTGCGGTCTAGCGCTGCCCCCTCAGCCACGAGCGAGGCATCAATGTTCACCTCGCTCATGTCGTTGACGATCACAGCAACCCGCCGACCTTCACGGTTTGCCAACACATGATTTAGCAGCGTGGTCTTCCCAGCCCCGAGAAACCCCGACAACACCGTCACCGGCAAACGCTCATTCACGCAAAACTCCTTACTGACAGTTGACATCCGGTCATAGAGGCCTTGTACCTGGTGGTACTTGGAGATCCGTACCTTTTGCAAGCCTACCTTAGCTTAATAAGAATTATTCTCATTCTTGCATTGCTCGGGCACTGCTTGGGGATGCGTAGAGAGCAATTCTAGTGAGTGTGTTTCAGCCTTTTGAAGTCTTTATTATGATTATTCAAAGCTTTCTGTTAAAGGAGCGGCTGACGTTCACCAAACAATGCATCTCTTCGGATCACGCGGTACATGAAGCCCAGCACCTGCAACTGGTGCAAGGCCAAGGCGTGGTTCCGCTTCAAGGCACCAGCGAGTCAGAGTTGCTGCTCAGCGAAGCAGCCTGCTCGCTCGCTGATGTGGTACACCACCGAGGAAAGCTGCCCGAAACCGAAGTCAGGGCAGTCGGTGCAGCAGCCGCAACTGCATTGGCCCGGGTGCATGAAGCAGGGCTTGTGCATGGCGATGTGAAGCCAGCCAATCTACTGTTGAGCCATGGCGGTGAACTCTGGCTAGCCGACTTTGACGCTTCCGTGGTAGCTGACGGCCGGCCGCTTCTGCGTTACAGCCCATCAAGAACCGGCCCTGATGCCTTGGCGCGCTTTGACACCGACATCGCTGCTTTGGTGGTGACGCTTGTGGAGCTTGCGACGGGATTTCTAATAGACCCCGTCACGTCATGGGGTATCGGCGACTTGCGACGGCTGGGGTGCTCGACAGCGCTCAGCACCGAACTGTCTTTGATTCTACAAAGCTCTGCTGCATCCGATGTCAGCGACGACTGCGCTCAAGATGCGCGCAACGCAGCCGCGATGCTCACCAAAGGAGGCGGGTTGCTACCAGCACCGGTTTGTAGAGTCCACAGCGCTGATTCCACGCCGACGGTTGAGTTCACATTGGCTCAACCCGTGGTGAGCGCAGCATCTCAAACGCCAACCCCGACACCACCGAAGGCTTGGCAGCGTTACTTGACAGGCCTTGCCACAGCTTTGCGGCAGGGTCAGGTGTCAAACATCTCGCAGGCCAGCAGATCTTCGTAGGTTTCACGACGCACCACGAGTTGGGCTGCGCCGTCTTTGACGAACACCACCGCAGGCCGCAAAACTTTGTTGTAGTTCGATCCCATCGAATGACCGTAGGCACCGGTCACAGGTGAAGCCAAGATGTCGCCCACCTCTATCCCAGAGGGAACCCGCGCGTCACGCACCAGCGTGTCACCGGACTCGCAGTGCTTGCCCACCACAGTCACCACACGGTCGCGTAGCGCGTCGGTGCAACGCGGCAGGAACACCTCATATCCGCTTCCGTAGAGTAAAGGTCTGGGGTTGTCGCTCATGCCTCCGTCAACAGCGACATACTTTCGAACCTTTTCAATGGTTTTTATGGTCCCTACTGTGTAGAGCGTTACCGCAGCACCAGCAACGATTGCACGCCCTGGCTCGGCAGTGACTTGAGCGGTGACACCCGCCTGTCGACAGGCTTCATGAACCGCTTCACCCCACTCGGTAATGGTCGGCGCGGTTTCGCCGTTCAGATACGGCACGCCGAGGCCGCCACCAACGGAGATCTCGTCCACCTCGAAAGGCTCCGCTGCTGCAGCTATCACAGCAACAGCTCTGGTGAACGACGATGCATCAAGCACCTGACTACCGATGTGTG
The DNA here is from genome assembly GCA_028283245.1 of Candidatus Aldehydirespirator catecholifindens. Classification (GTDB taxonomy): domain Bacteria; phylum Actinomycetota; class Acidimicrobiia; order Acidimicrobiales; family Aldehydirespiratoraceae; genus Aldehydirespirator; species Aldehydirespirator catecholifindens. Next base: position 21,057 of record JAPYNU010000013.1, read on the forward strand.
AGTGAACTCCCGCTACTTCTACTGACCCCGATGCCCTGGCTCGCTGCATCGCTGCAGCCGCCGCGCCGGTCGACACCGTGAAACCGAACTTGGAGTCGTCAGCGCCGGTGAGCAGATATTCGTGGGTGTGGGCTTCCACGCCAGGCGTAAAACGCAACAGCACCTTGGGCTTACGCTGTGTCTCGGCGTGCAAAGCGTCAAGACGATCCAACTCGTCGAAGCTGTCCACCACTATGCGCCCCACTCCTGCATCAACTGCGGCACGCAGTTCAGACATCGACTTGTTGTTGCCGTGCATCACGAGGCGGTCCGCGGGCACACCCGCTGCTAGAGCCACATGCATCTCGCCGCCGGTGGATACATCCAAGCACAGACCTTCGGAGTGAACTAGACGAGCCATGGCCACGCAAAGGAAAGCTTTGGCTGCGTAGGCAACACCGCTGCCAAACACACGGAGAGCTTCCCGGCATCGGCTGCGCAGATGCTGCTCGTCGTAAACGAACAGCGGAGTGCCGTAGGTGTGTGCCAGATCCAACAGATCGCATCCCCCAATAATGAGGCGCCCCTGTGACATTTCGTGATTGTCCGGCAGAAGCCGTCGTTCAAGCACGGAACCCGTCGCCTTTGAAGTGCCGGTATCTGCGGAATTGTTCATAGCGCTAAAGCCGTTCAGGTGCTGACACTCCGAGAACGCCCAGCGCCACAGCCAGGCCGACTCGTGTGGCTTCGACAAGCCACAGTCTCGCAGCACGCACATCGTCAGCTACATCGTCGCGCAGCATCGGGCAATCGTGCCAAAAGCCGTGAAAAGCCGCCGACAGCTCACGGGCCCAGGCTGTCAGCTGATGCGGGGCACGGGCATGCATGGCGGTTAGCACAGTGTCGGGCAGCGATGCCAGCACTCGCAGCACTTCCAACTCGCGCTGATGCACCAGCACCGACAGGTCAACCTCGTCAAGTGACGGCCGTTTCACCCCTCGAGCCTGCGCCTGCCGAGCCAGCGAATGAATCCTGGCATGAGCGTATTGAAGGTAATAAACCGGGTTCTCTGCTGACTGTGCCGACACCACATCAACATCAATGGTTTGGGTGGTGTCCACCGACGGCAGCAGATACACGATCCGGGTCACGTCGGGACCCACCTCGTCAACCAGTTCAGACACCAACACAATGTCACCGGCACGTTTCGCTAGGCGCACCTCAACTCCGTTGCGTCGCAGCGTGACGTTCTGGCCGATCAAAGCCTCATAAGCGCCTGGTGCATGACCCAGAGCCTGCAGAGCGGCCCTCATCCGAGGCACATAACCATGATGATCGGCACCAAGAACATCCACTACAAGATCGCCTCGCAAGAACTTCTCGTGGTGATAGGCAATGTCTGGCAAAAAGTAGGTGGGCTCAGAGTCGCTTTTGATCAGCACCCGATCGGCGCTGTCACCGAAGTCGCTGGTGCGAAGCCACACTGCGCCGTCTTGCTCATAGACCATGTTGCGGTTTCGCAGCTCGGCAAGCGCTTTATCCATTGCGCCAGAGCCCACCAGTTGCGCTTCGCTTGTGTAGACATCGAAGGCCACGTTCATGGCCGCCAGAGTGTCGGCTTGATCCTGTCGGGCACGTTGCAACCCCCAGACGCGTGCATCCGCTTCGGCGGGCATCTCCGCAGCCCACTGCTTGACGTAATCCCCGTGATAGCCGTCCTCGGGTGGTTCTACACCTTGGCGGCGTGCGCTGAGAGAATCAGCGAACAGTTTGATCTGATTGCCTCGGTCATTGACATAGAACTCGCGGCAAACCTCGTATCCGCAACGCTCGAACAGACGACATAGCGAATCGCCATAAGCCGCCCAGCGGCCGTGACCGGCATGCAGCGGCCCAGTCGGATTAGCCGAAACAAACTCAACGCTGACACGACACCCAGTGCCTTTATTGCTGCGGGCGTAGCCGTCAACACCGGCAGCGATCACCTCGATAAGAACTTCATGCAACCAGCTTTCAGCCAGCTGAAAATTGATGAACCCCGGCCCAGCGACCTCCACAGCCGTCACATGCGGCGGCGGTTTAGCGTTCAGCTCAGCAGCGAGCCGAGCGGCTAGTTCACGCGGAGGTTGCTGTGCCGCCGATGCCATGACCATGGCAATGTTGGATGACCATTCGCCATGTAATCGGTCACGGGGACGCTCAATGGTGATCTCAGGCGGTTCAGTTAGGCCAGCGACATCAAGAGCGGCACGCAGCCCGTCACGCAACCCGTCACGCACATCTGTCATCGCGCAACTTTACCGGCGCACCCTTAGCTCACTCATCACACACGCATGCCAAGCAACGAACATCAAGCGCAGCTTGCCGGATGAGGTTCGCGTCGATTCACCGCTACCGCGCAGCCCGCTAGCATGGCCGTTCTGAGCCCCCGTAGCTCAGGGGATAGAGCATCGGCCTCCGGAGCCGTGTGCGCAGGTTCGAATCCTGCCGGGGGTGCATGACTGCAACCGATGTCGCTACGGCACCAGCCCAAAAGACCCGCTGGACTTACCAGTGGAAAGAACTCCATGACGAGGTGATTACTTCGGGATTATGCACCGGCTGCGCTGGATGCGTGATCGCCTGCCCTCACGACGTGATCGGCTACACCCACGAACCGGGTGCCTACAAGCCGTTCCACCTCGAAGAAGAACTCGGCACCGATGACTGTGTCCACGGGGTCAAGGGCTGCACGTCATGCACTAGGGCCTGCCCGCGGTTTCGCATGTGGGAACCCGAAGCAGATATGCATCTTTTCGGTCGTGAGCGCCAACCCGACGAAATGTCAGGCATCTACTCCGACATCCTGCTAACCAGAGCCTCAGACGACTTCGTTTACGAGGTCGGCCAAGACGGTGGGCTGGTGTCAGCCATTTTGATCTGGTGCCTTGAGAACAACATCATCGACGGTGCCCTCACAAGTGGCGTGGAGTCGCTGGAGAACGGCGAACCCGGCTGGAAAGCATTTCCGATGGTCGCCACCAACCGTGAAGAGGTGCTGCGCGGTGCAGGCAGCCGCTACACATACTCCGCCAACACCATCGCCGCAGTTGAAGCCAAAGAACGCGGTCTTGAGCGCTTAGCGCTAGTCGGCATGAGCTGCCAGACGTCGGTGGGGCCGGTGATGTGGCACCGCAAGGTAGGCAAAGTCGGCAAGCCCATCAAGCTCAACATCGGCTTGCTGTGCTCGAAGTCTTTCGACGATTCGCTGTTCGACGAGCTGTTTGAGGTGAAGTACGGCCTTACCAAAGAACGCATCGCCAAAATGAACATCAAAGGGGTCTTCCAGGTTTGGACCAAAGACGGCGAGTATCACGAGATCAACCTCAAGGAATGCCATGCTTGGACCCGCGAAGGCTGCAATCACTGTCCCGACTTTGCTGCTGAGCACGCCGACATCTCCACCGGCGGTATCGGCGATCTCACCGACTGGACTCTCACTATTGTGCGCACCGAACTGGGCCGCGCTGTGATTGATGCCATGGTGCGAGACGGTGTTATTGAAACCCGCCCCGGTGATGACGACCCGGGAGCTGTCGCTTTGATGCATCGACTCGCCGCCAAAAGCCGGGAACGCTGGCCTAAATGGGCTGACGGCACCGCCCGCATAGGACTGCCCGAGCGCAAGTCCTGACGCATAGCCCGCATAGCCCTGGCTTTAGCCACACTGAAACCCCGCCCCGACCTAACCTTGCTCCGACCTAACCCCTAC
>JAPYNU010000014.1 GCA_028283245.1 Candidatus Aldehydirespirator catecholifindens
TCATTTGATGATCGACCGTCAAGGCGTGCGCGACTTTTTGTATGCACTGCGCGGTTATGAAGGCATTATCGGCACCATCAACTGCGACGACTTCGGTGACTGCGGCGCTGCCAGAATCACCGTTGTGCAAAACATTGGTGGCGAAGAGAACGTCGAAGACAGCCTCAAAAACGTAGTCTTCTCATACTCACCCGGCACCGCCGGTGTCGGCTCAGAGGGTCTGCCTGTGGCCGAAGCTGTAGCAGCTGGTCTCGCTGATGTGTGTCCGAGTCCGTTGGTGATTCAGACCGACTGGAATCCAGAGTCTGAGCATGGGTCTCTTTACAACTTGATCGGTGAGGGCTACTCGCTTGACAACGACAACAAGGTTATTGAGGGTCCGATGGTGCTTGATGGTGTGGATCTAGGTATTCGCTTCCAGATTCGTGCTGGTGGTCCAGCGATTGGGTTCTCTCCAGTGTCAAGCCATATGTACACCGACGACTCGATCCATCTCGGTTACGCCACGACTGATGGTCAGATCCTGCGTTGGGGTGACACTCCATTGTTGTCTGTAGTGGCACCATTGGAGCAGAACCCGCAGATGATCATGTGGGATCCTGAGACCTATCCGCAGGTTGAGTCGATAGCGGATCTAGGTGAAGAGAACGTGACCATCAACGTGTTCGGTGGTGGCACTTTCTCGCAGGTGTTCGTGGCTCAAGGCATTTGGAACCCCAACCAGGTTGATCCGTCCTATAACGGTCAACCGGCTGCATTCATTGCTGCTAACGGCAGCATCGCTCAGCAGGGCTTCGCTTCAGCAGAGGTTTTCACTTATGAGAACGTCTTTGAGGAGTGGGGACGTCCAGTGGCGTATCAAACGTTGCATGACGCTGGCTTCCAGGTTTACTCACAGACCATTGGTATACGTGCCGCTGAACTTGAAGAGATGCGGGATTGCCTTGAGCGGGTAGTGCCAGTGTTTCAGCAGTCAGTGGTTTCGTTCTCTAGTTCACCGGATCGAGCCAACGCGATCATCATTGATGCCGTTGAGAACTACGAAACTGGCTGGGTTTACACGCCTGAGCTAGCGGATTACGCGGTTCGTACCATGAGCGAGATTGGCTTGGTCGGTAACGGTCCCGATAACACGGTCGGCAACATGGAAGCCGACCGTATTCAGGGCGTGTTTGATCAGATCTTTGCGACTGACCTCGGAGACGATGTGGCCGATGGACTGTCCGCTGAGGACATCTACACCAACGAGTTCATCGACTCAGCGATCGGCTTTGGTTCCTAAGCCCTAGCAATAACTGACTAGACCCGCGGGGGCTGGCACCGTCATGGTGTCGGCCCCCGCGGCGCGTCTAGCAACGCTTCAACCGTTGCGGCCAAGCCGCTTCGGTCTCTGGGTGAGTCTCGTTCGGCTTGTTGGCAAGGCCAAGGTGTTGGCTTTAGTGTGAGATAACGATGAGCCGAGCCGACGACAGCGTTGCCTCCGCGCCGCAAGCAGCACTTGAGCCGAGCACTATTGATGTGTCGATTCTGTCAGGCAACAACAGCTCCGAGCGCCGCGCTGCGACGGTCGACTCAATTGAGGCTGCCTGCACCACCGACGGTTTGTTCCTAGCAGTAGGACACGGCATTGAGCAGCAACTCGAAGCAGCCTTTGAAGCTTCACGCGGCTTCTTTGCGCTTCCGCCGGAAATCAAAGACAGAGTTCCGAGAACCAACCGTTACGGCTATGTGCCGGATCGTGTGCAGGCACGCAAGCCCGAAGACGCAGTCGGCAAAGATGCCTCAAGTTTGGCCTCGGAGTATCTCGATATGGGCTTAGCCGACGAGTTCGACCTTGCGACCGTGGAAATCTTGGGATGTGACAGCTTCACGGCTGCGGTTCGTAACTATCAAGAAGCCGTGCTGGACGTAGCGCATCAAGTGCTAGAGGCTTTGGCGGTGACCCTGGGAGTTCCAAAATTCTTTGCGTCGCGCATGTCGGCACCGCAGTGTCGGCTGCGTTTCTTGCACTATCGGCCCTGCGAAATCTCAAGTGACGGTGAGGTGCCGGTGTTCAGCAAACCCCACACCGACTACGGAGCGATCACGGTGCTGGCCGTTGACGGCAGGCCGGGTTTGGAAGTGCTTCATAGCGGGGTCTGGAAGCCGGTTGCAGCACCCGCAGGAAGCTTGATCGTGCAACTTGGTGACATGCTGGCTCGCTGGACCAACGACCGTTACCGCTCAACTCCTCATCGCGTGGTTGGAGTATCCGGCACCGACAGATTTTCGATCCCGTTTTTCGTTAATCCCGACCCTCAAACTGTGATATCGGTGATCAGTAGCTGCGTAACCGCCGATCAGCCAGCGCGCTATGAGCCAGTCACTGCAAGCGAGTTCTTGGCTGCGCGTATCGACAGCCCTGCCGAGCCTTACGTCTAAATTCGCGGCCTTTTAGCGCAAGATCTGGGTTTGCTGGTCGGCTGAAGCCACTAGTTGACCGCGACGGTAAACCCGGCGCGACATTGGAGCGTCCGCCATAGCAGCTCTCAGCGAAGGGGCATCTATGGCCACAAAATCCGCTGGATCGCCGGGCTCAAAGTTCACCGGTGGCAGCCCCATCACCCGTCGAGACGCATTCGACACCATGTTGTAGGCATCATCAGGCAGGCGATGCCCGGCCATCACCATCAATGCAGCGGTTTCGAGCGGATCGCTGCGCCCTACCAGATTGAACGGATCCTGAACATTGTCGGCACCCGCAGCCACTTCAACTCCAGCATCCATCAGAGTCTGCACAGCGGTAAGTCCACGGGGTGTGCCCACTGTGCTGTCACGACCTTGCAGAAACAGGTTGGTCTGGGGCAGGGTTATCACTGAGATTCCCGCATCGGCTACTTCCGCAGCTACCGCTGCCTGTGTTTGCGGGGTTTGCATTCCCAAGCTCACGCAATGACTGGCTGCCACCATTTTGTTGAAGCCTGTAGAACTCACCTGGCGAGCTAGTTCACGCAGCGTCAGCACCGACACGTCAAGGGTCTCGTCGGTGTGCAGATCAATATCGGCATCAGCGGATTTGGCCAGTTTGAGCACCCCGCGGATGTGAGCCGTCGGATCGTCTTGCAGGTTCGGAACTCCGCCGATGAGATCAACCCCAGCCTCCAAAGCAGATTCAAGGGCTCGCAGGTTGGCTGCACTGCCGGGGCCTGTCATAGGAAAGCCGGTTAATGCCACCATCTGCAAGTCGATCAAGCCTTCCACCGCACGCGACGCCTCCTGCACCGCTTTGACGCTGACGACTCCCACATCGGCGGTGACGTTTATGTGAGTGCGAACTGCGGTAACCCCGTGTACCAACAGCAACTCAAGAGCTTGAACGGCTCGCTCAACAGTGCGCTCATAAGACAGCTTGCCTTGTTCAGCAGCTTTGAACCAAGCGTTGATGGCACCCATCAGGTCACCGGCTGGGTTGGGCACTTCGTCAGCGGTTAGAGCCTTGTCTAGATGAGCGTGAGGCTCAACCATCGCAGGTAGCAGCAGCCAACCACCCAGATCATCAACATTGACTGCGTTTTCGTTAGTGTCGCCGTCAGCTGGGCTCGAATCGGTAGCTAAGACGCTGCTGATCGTTCCATCACAGGGATCTATGGTTACATCAACGCTGCGTCCGTCGCTGAGGCGAGCGTTGCGCAGCACTTTCACGAATAAGCCTCCTTAGAGGGTGCGCGATTATGTTTGAGTTTACGGCGTTGCAGGGGTTGGCATTCTCGCTGGATTTTGCTGCGTTCAAGGGCGGCTCGGAACACGATCTCGCTTCGCTGGTTACTGTCGCTAGTGCTTGAACGGTGCTCGGTGTGTGCAGTAGGTGAACTGCGGTGCAAAATAGGGCCATGAAGGTTCCGCTTACAGTCCGTGACCACCTTGACCGCGCTCGGATCGTGTATCCCGACCGGGTTGCTTTTGTGGATGAGCCTGATCAGCCCGCACCGTCGCTGGGTGAAGTAACTTTCGCTCGCCTTGCTGAGATGGTCAACGCCACTGGTGCCGGCCTTGACCGCCTCGGAGTGCCGATGGGCGCACGGGTGGCCATGGTGTCACATAACGCTGGACGCTTGCTCGCCAGCTTTTGGGGGGTTAGTGCTAACGGACGCATTTTTGTGCCCATCAACTTCCGGCTCAGCGTGGCTGAGGTGTCATACATCGTTGAGCATTGCGGTGCCGATGTGCTGTTCGTTGATCCTGAACTAGCTGACGCTTTGGACTCGGTGCAATGCCGTCACAAGTTCGTGCTGGGTGACGAATCCGACGAAGTTCTCTACGGGTCTGCTGAAGCACCGCAGCCGTGGACTCCAGACGAGGACGAGGTCGCCGTGATCAACTACACCTCCGGCACTACAGCGCGACCCAAAGGAGTGGCGCAAACCCATCGAAGTTTGTGGCTCAATGCCGCCGTTTTCGGGTTGCACACCTCGGTAACTGACCGTGACAGCTATCTGCACACGTTGCCTATGTTTCACTGCAACGGCTGGGGTATGCCATATGTGCTAGTAGGTATGGGGGTCAAGCAGGTAGTGCTGCGCAAAGTGGACGGCACCGAGATCCTGCGGCGCATAGACGAACACGACATCACGCTGCTATGCGGTGCGCCAGCGGTGGTGGCTGCTGTGCTTGATGCCGCCGACCGCTGGCAAGGCCCTATTCCAGGGGCGGAACGCACCCGCATGGTGGTGGCTGGTGCGCCACCGCCCACTCGCACTATCGAACGCATGGAAACCGACTTGGGCTGGGAGTTCATACATCTCTATGGCCTCACCGAAACGGCACCGGTGTTGACCTTCAACCGCAACCGCCCCGAGTGGGATGATTTGTCACCGTCGGATCGGGCACGCAAACTGTCGCGCCAGGGTGTGCCAGCTTTGGGTGTGCGTATGCAGCTAAGTCCTTCTGGGGAGTTCCTGGCTCGCTGCAACCATGTGCTAGACGGCTACTGGGAGCAACCCGAAGCCGACGCTGAAGCGATTGTTGATGGCTGGTTCCACACCGGCGACGGTGGTTATCTTGACGATGACGGCTACTACATCATCACCGATCGACGCAAAGACGTGATCATCTCCGGCGGCGAGAACGTTTCATCGATTGAGGTGGAAGACGCATTGTTTTCGCATCCGGCGGTGGCCGAAGTAGCGGTAATCGGAGTGCCACATGAGAAATGGGGCGAAACCGTCAAAGCTCTGGTAGTGCTGGCACCAGAAGCGAGTGCCACACCCGAGGAGTTGATCGCTTACTGCCGTGAACGCATCGCCGCCTACAAGTGTCCCACCTCAGTAGAACTGCGTGACGAGCTTGCCCGAACCGCCACCGGCAAGCTGCAGAAATTCAAGCTGCGAGAGCCCTACTGGGAAGGCATGAGCAAAGCCGTTAACTAGTTGTCGGTTCGCGTGATGATTCACTTAAAGTGATGCTGGCTTATGCAGACGAATGGCTGTAACACAACTGAGACGAAAAGCTTTGTGCTGTGATTGATCAGCGAGCTGTGGATGCTCTGACAGAGCGCGTGCAGCGTGATGTGGATTCGGGACTGTTGCCAGCTGCGCAGTTCGCGTTGGCTCTCAGCGGCGAGATCGTGGTGTCGCAAGCTCTCGGTAACTGCAACACAGCTACCCGTTTCCACACCTATTCGGCGATCAAGCCGTCGGTGTCACTGACTGTGATGGAACTAGCGGCCGAAGGCCTTTTCGACCTTGAAGCACCGGTAGGCGATGTGCTGGATTCTTTCGGTTCGGCTGGCAAGCAGGACATCACCGTGTCGCAAGTGCTGTTGCACGCTGGCGGTTTCCCTTACGCAACGCTAGAACGCGAAGAAGTTCTAGACCGCGCTGAACGTCTTGTGGCTTACGCGTCATGGCAGACCGAATGGCAGCCAGGCACCCGCTTTGAGTATCACCCACTTGCCGCGCACTGGGTTCTCGCTGACATCATTACCGAAGTAACCGGTAGCCATTTCGCTGATGTGATTACACAGCGAATGATGGCACCAGTGGGATGTTCACGCTGGCTTGCTATCGCCGAAGATCAACAAGACGATGTAGCCGATGTGGTGGGTGTGGGCTCGCTGGTGACCAGAGCGGAACTCACGGCTCTAGGCCTTGAAGAAATCCCTGGTGCTATCAGCGAAGAGATGTTGACAGTGTTCAACTTGCCGTGGCTGCGTGCTGTAGGAATTCCCGGCGGCGGCGGGATCGCTTGCGCGCAAGAGATGGCTCTGTGGTATCAGGCGGTGCTTCACAACAGCAACGGCTTCTTGCGGCCTGAGGTGCGTTCCGATGCTATGACCGTCCGTCAGAACCATCCCGACTGGACAGGCACTCCAGCTAACCGCTCACATGCTTTCGTTTTAGTTGGTGATGATGCCAAGGCCAGCTGGCGCGGCCACGGCCACGGTGCCTCTGCGGAAACTTTCGGTCACGGCGGCGCAGGAGGCCAGATCGCGTTCGCTGATCCCCGCAGCGGGTTGTCGTTCGCTTATTTCACGAACGGTCTCGACCGCAACGAACTCGCTTCAGCCCGCCGCCGTGTTGCGTTATCCACCAAAGCCTTGGCCTGCGCGGATCCGAGCGATTAACCCAACTTGAAGGCGAGCTGTGTTGGTTGGCTAACATGACCCTATGGCGCGTTTGCGATTGTTTGCAGCGGCTCGCGAAGCAGCCGGAACAAGTCACGACGAGTTGTCAGGTGCCACAGTGCGCGAAATCCTAGAAGGTGCTTGCAGTCGTTACGGCCAAGAATTTGAAGCACTGCTCGAAACCTGTCAGGTTTGGTGTAACGGCGAACCGGTCGCGCCAAACACATCGGTCTGTGAAGACGACGAGATTGCAGTGCTGCCACCGGTTTCAGGCGGCTGACAGCCAAGGACTCCCTAATGGGAGGCCGCGCCAATAGGTGAAAATTTGTTGCTCGGCTTTTTCATGGCCGCACAAACATTGAGGCGGTTATCCTCTCGGGTTTGTGACCCGCGTAGCCGTCTTGTCGCTTCACACCTCTCCACTGCTGCTTCCCGGCAACGGTGACGCTGGCGGGATGAATGTTTATGTGCGTGAACTCTGCTCGGCGCTAGCCCAAACCGGTGTCGACACAGCGGTTTTTGTGCGACGCCACGACAATGCCGAAACCGTTGTAGAAGTGGAGCCGGGGTTCAAGGTAATTCACATCAACGCAGGTCCGCCCCATCTACCCAAAGAAGCGCTTGCGGCTGTGGTGGAAGAATTCGCTGCTGGTGTCAACGACTGGATCGCGCAGCACCCGGTGGACGTGCTGCACGCCAACTACTGGTTGTCAGGGGTTGCCGGTCATCGTCTGAAACACGATCTTGACCTGCCTCTGGTGTCAACGTTTCACACGTTGGCACGAGTCAAAGCCGAAACTGGTGACCTAGAACCTCAGCGACGCATCAACGCCGAAGCCGAGGTGATCGCCTGTTCTGATGTGATCACCGCCAACTCAGTAACCGAATTGCAGCAACTTGCGAGTCTCTACGGCGCTGATCCCAAACGCATAGATGTGGTGGCCCCTGGCATTGACAGAGCAGTGTTCTCGCCTGGGTTACGTGAAGGTGCCCGCAATGCTCTGGGTCTCAAAGATGGTCCCGTGCTGTTGTTCGTGGGTCGCATACAACCTCTCAAAGGGCTTGATGTGGCGGTCGCCACCTTGGCTGGCCTCAGCCGTCGTTATCAAGATGCCCAGTTGCTGGTGGTGGGCGGCGTTTCAGGACCGCAAGGCCAAAAAGAACTCCAACGCTTCGAGGATTCGGTTCAGCGTTACGGGCTTCAAGATCGTGTCAAGCTGGTGCCGCCGCAGCCTCACCATCTGCTGTCCACCTACTATCGGGCTGCTGATGTATGTCTAGTTCCGAGCCGTTCAGAATCGTTCGGTCTGGTCGCCTTGGAGGCGGCTGCCTGTGGCGTGCCCGTGGTCGCCTCAGATGTGGGAGGCCTCACCACGCTGGTGGATCACGGTCGCACCGGGTTGCGGGTCGCAGGCCGCGATCCCGCGGGCTACATTGATGCCGTCAGCGCCATTCTGGAGGATCCTCGACTTGCGGAGTCGATGGCGCGACGAGGCGCTGAGATGGCGGCCCGGTACTCGTGGTCAGCCACAGCGCTGCGCCTGCGCAGAATCTTTGCGGGTCTCTCCTCACGGGTTCCGTTGGATTGCACGGTGTGACATCATGCACAACAACGCCATCAACGCCAACAACACTGCAACCGCAAGCTCAACTACCGGCTCCTCAATAAACACTGCAGCCTTGACCATCAACACCAATACTGACACTGACCCGATGACCGGCCCTGTCGGCATGTCACCAGCGCAGCTTGACACTCTGGAGCGCCTTATTGATGGCTGGCTGTCGGCTGCGGTGCAAGAAAATCTCAGCGTCGCAGCCATCGAACGTGGTCGTGAGGGTGAGCGACGCTGGTATCTGCGTGTCCATGGCCAAGAAAAGCAGGTGTGGACGATCTGGTTCAGCCTCGGCCAGCGCACACTGCAATATGAGACCTACCTGATGCCACCACCTCAAGAGAACACCGCAAACTTCTATGAACATCTGCTGCGTCGCAACCGTCAGCTCACCGGCCTCAAGCTAGAGATCGGCCCTGAAGACGCAATCTTCTTGTCGGGGGCCACGCCAGTGGCACTGTTGACGGCCGGAGTGCTGGACGGGATTCTCGGTGCCATGTATGCAGCCACTGAGCTGATCTTCGCTCCAGCGATGCGCATCGGCTACACCTCGGTTTTCGAGAAGTGACCCAGCAGCGAGTAGTCCAGCAGTGAGCAACCCAGCAGCGCCCGAGTCACCAAGCGCGCCTGTTTTTGTGTGGTGGTGTTCGTATTGAGGCCGATGTGCTGATATACCTATAAAGGTCTGGGAAGGGTGCGCTCGGCTCGGACTACACTGCCAGTCGCTAGTAGCAGTCGCTGAGGAGAACCGGTGGTCGCTTTTTTGTTGTCAATTGTTGTGACGGTCATCCTTATCGTTGGCATTCTCGCCTACATGCGCCGTCGTGCAGTTGGCACTCCAGTTACTTGGGGTGAGGCCATGTTCGGCGCGATGATCGTCTTCTTCGCAATGTTCTGGGTCTACGGGGTGGTGCCTCATCAGTGGCTGACCTGGGCCGACAACGAACTCAACTGGCGCACCGACAAGCTTTTCGTAGGCCCGGGCGGGATCCTGCGAGCTCAAGCCCAAGGTGGCAGCTTCCCGTTCACCATCAACTATGTAGTGATCCGAGACATCATCGCTAGCGGGATCTACGTTGTGGCTGTAGCTGGACAGATCGCTTTGTGGATGCTCTGGCAAAACCGCGGCAAGAAGTCTCAAGCCGAAGAACCGGTGGAGATGTCAAGCTTTGGCCGTCCCCTAATGCGGGAAGGTTCTGAGGCGTGACCACCACCGATGCCAACCCGCCAATGCCAGAGTTCCGCGACGATTACGTGCTCCAAGAAGTAGACGCAGCTTGGTTGTCGCAGGCGGTGAAGCCCAAGCAGTTCATCCACATTGATCAGTCCGAGTGCATCATGTGCGAAGGCTGCGTGGACATCTGCCCGTGGAAATGCATCTTCATGGTGTCCACCGACGCAATCGATGAGGCTGTCGGCACTGAACTACCCGGGATTGACCCAGCCGACAAAGTCATCTTCACTATCGACGACGACGTGTGTACCCGCTGCGCCTTGTGCGTGGACCGATGCCCCACCGGTGTCATAATTCTCGGCAAGATGGGTGAGCCTCCCCCAGCAGGAGACCCGCATCAGCGCACCAACTCCCACGGCTACGGCTACGGGATGCGACTCGCTTAACAGTTCACTACCTTCAAGACCCAACCCCGACCGATACACAGGAGCCCCATGGCCATCGACACCGAAGAGCGCAAGGCACCGCTGCCAGAGCGTCTCACCTCGCAGATGACAAAGATCGGCGACCAAGTGCAAAGCTCGCAGGCTTGGACATCGATCTTCCGGCCAGGATCAATCTTCCGTAAGGGCTACACCGACAGCCCCCGCAACCGCTCCTACGTGATCATGAACAGCGTGCTCTACCACCTCCATCCGGTGAAGGTGAAGCGCCATGCTGTGAAAGTCAGCTACACGCTCTGCCTAGGCGGTCTTAGCTTTTTTCTGTTCATCCTCGAAACCGTCACCGGCATCTTCTTGATGTTCTTTTACCGTCCGACGGCAGCTCAGGCATGGGACGACATTTACGTGTTGCAGACTTCGGTGACCTTCGGTCTGCTGGTGCGCAACATGCATCGCTGGGGAGCGCATTTGATGGTGCTCACCGTGTTCTTGCACATGGCTCGAGTGTTCTATCACGGGGCTTACAAGCCGCCCCGAGAGTTCAACTGGGTTATCGGCGTGATCCTTTTGACGTTGACTCTGCTGTTGTCGTTTACCGGTTATCTGCTGCCGTGGGATCAGCTGGCGCTGTGGGCTGTGACGGTCGGCACCAACATGATGGGCTACACACCAGTGTTCGGAGAGCAGGTCAGGTTCGTGCTGCTCGGCGGTGTGGAGATCGGAACCGACACGCTGCTGCGCTGGTATGTGCTTCATGTGCTTATGCTGCCGTTCGTGCTGGTCATCTTCTTGGCTATCCACTTCTGGCGTGTCCGCAAAGACGGCGGCATCTCCGGCCCGCTGTAGAGAGTGGAGAACTGAGGAGTAGAGGCGAACAGTAATGGTCGAGATTCCCGAACATCTTCGCAAGCGCGCTGAAGAAGCCCGAGCCAAAGCCGAGACTGCTAAAGCTGCTGCAGCTGCGCCCGACAATGGTGCCGAAGCGCCCGCTCAACAACAAGTGCAACCGTCAGAAGCCGCAAGCAAAATCCCCGCTCATTTGCTGGAGCGGTCAAAAGCAGCCCGAGCCCAAGCATCCAGCGACACTCCCGCTGCGGCTGAAGCCGTTCCAGCAGCTGTCGGTGCCGCAGAAGGCTCGGGTGGGGGCGTGGCCGTGGCTGCCCCACCTGTTGCGCCAGCTGATCTTGGTGCCACCGGACCTGGAGGTCACACTCAGCGGCTTTTGACAGTGGTCAAGTCGGGTTCGATACAAGATGTCAAATCAAAGCCTCAAGACAAGGTGCATGTCTGGCCTCACCTGCTGGTGGTGGAGTTCGTGGCAGCTTTGTTCATTACCGCTTTTACTTTGATCTTTGCGATCTTCGTCAACGCTCCGTTGCTGGAACTAGCGAACTTCAACCAGACACCCAACCCGTCTAAAGCGCCCTGGTACTTCCTCGGCTTGCAGGAACTGCTTACTTTGTTTCATCCCATGGTGGCGGGAGTGACCATTCCTGGTATCGGCTTGCTGGCGTTGATACTGGCCCCATACATTGACAGGAATCCTTCGCTCAAGCCTGAGGACCGCAAGTTCGCATTGAGTTTGATGACGATTCACCTGATGTTCTGGGCGGTGCTGGTGATCATCGGCTCGTTCTTTAGAGGGCCGGGCTTCAACTTCATTTTCCCGTGGGACTCAGGGCTGTTCTTTGAACTGTGATCATGACTGCTGTATCTGACCGGTTGTTTGATGACCGATTGCTTGGCTGCCTGCTCGGCTTTGTGACGCTTTTAGGAGACGCGCAATGATCTATGTTGCTGTTGCTGTGCTGTTCGTGCTGGCCGTGGTCGCAGTGCTCGCAGCGCTGCGTCGTCGCCAGTCCAACGCTGCTATCGGCATGCTGTCGCGTGAAACTCGCAAACGTGACCGGTCAGCGCAGACGCTGCGAAGCGAAGCACCGCCCACAGGGCGCGAAATAGAGAAGGCCGCGGCTGAGGCTCGCAGTGCTCGTGTGCCCGCAACCACGCGAGATGCAGCTCCGCCGGTGCCGTATGTGCCGCCTGACCCTGAGACCATCGGTGTTAGCCGCCGCCAGTTCTTCAACCGCACCATTGTGATGTTGATGAGTTTGAGCTTGTCGTCGTTCGGAGTTGCGGTCATTGCCTTTCTTTGGCCGCAAGGCTCTGGAGGCTTCGGCTCCAAGATCAGGGTCGGCTTGGTCAGCGACGTGCTAGCTGATATCCGCAACAACTCGGGTTTTCTCTACAAGCCCGATGGCCGTATGTGGCTGACTGAATATCCCAACGGTGCTATTGAGAAAGCTGCCGTTACTTACTCGCCTTCAGAACTGGCTGGCATGACAGCAGGCCAGCAACTCGGGCTTGATGCTGGCATCGTGGCTCTGTATCAAAAGTGCCCACATTTGGGCTGTCGAGTACCTGAATGCGTGACATCACAATGGTTCGAATGCCCGTGCCACGGTTCGCGTTACAACCAAGTCGGCGAGAAGCGCAGCGGCCCAGCCCCTCGTGGCATGGACCGTTTCGCAACCGAAGTCACGGTTGATGGATCGCTGATAGTAGACACCGGCACGGTCATTCAGGGCCCACCCATCGGCACCAACACGACCGGCCAAGAAGCCGAAGGCGCAGCTTGTATCGGCCAAGCCACCGGCGACCACTAAGGGTCACGACCAGCGCATGATTTTAGCTGCTTCCACCCAGAGGACCATCGGGTTCCTTCTGCTGGCGATCGTCTTTATTGGTTACATCGTCTATCTGTTCTTCAACTCTCGTGCCTCACGCGCCGAAGTTGGCAGCGAGATCGAACTGGCCTCCAACCGCAAGCCTTATCTAGAGGACTCCGAGCTTGAAGGCACCAAACTCGACCGTTCGCTGCTGGCCGGACTAGCCATGCTGGCCGTGATAGGTGTGGCGTTGCCGCTCTACTGGCTGGGAGAGCCAGGCCGCCACGACGGTCTAGTCAACCAATCCGACCGCATTTTCGCTGACCGCGGCGGCGAGCTATATGTTGAGGGGGCTAACTGTCAGCAATGCCACGGTGCTGAAGGCAGCGGCGGGGCAGCGCCAATAACTATCACCGACTCGCAAGGCAATTTCGTAGCCACAGTTTCTTGGGCGGCACCTTCGCTTAATACCGTGCTGTCGCGTCACAGCGAAGACGAAGTTCGTCATGTGCTCAACTATGGCCGCAACAATGTGATGCCAGCCTGGGGAGCACCCGGTGGCGGGCCTCTCACCGAGCAGCAGATTGAGTATCTAATCCGTTACATGCGAAGGATCCAGATACCCGAGTCGGAGCTGCGTGAGATCGTTGACACTGGAGTGCGTGATGGCGTTGCCGAACATCTAGGCACCGACGACGAAACGGCCATTGATGCCTGGCTTGAAGGTATCGATGTGGTGGTGGAACAAGCTCGTGCGATGGCACTGGAGGCCGATGAGTCGCTGGCTGGCAACGATGAGGCGATCCGCGAAGCAGGGCTTGAGTTGCTGGCTTCAGGTGCTGCCCCCAACAGCGAGCTTTATTACACCTACGGCGAGATTTTGTTCAACAACAAAGCTGCCTCAGGCACCCACAACTGCGCTCGCTGTCACACCTACGGTTGGTCGTTCGACGCTGTGACCGACGGCGATGACAGCATCGACGGCCACAGCGGCCCGATTCTTGAGTCGTATAACACCGGTGGCGGCTATTTCGGTCCCAACCTCACTGGTGGCAGCACCCTTGATCAGTTCGAGACTGCCGGGTTGCACTCCGACTTCATTTCCATAGGCCAGAGTGTCGGCCAAACCTATGGCCGCGGCGGATCAGGCGGCAACGGGCAGATGCCCGGTTTCGGGCCCCGCACCGACAACGACTTAGAGGTGACTTACCCGGCCACACTCACGCAAGATCAGATTGATGCCATCGTGGCTTTCGAGAGGAACCTGTAGATGGAGGCTTTGCATCTGATCGCTGGGCTGGGTTGGGACCCTGAGATTCGCGGCTTTTTGGCGGTTTTTGCGGGAGTGGTGGTGTTGATGGGATCGGTGTGGCTGCTTCTGGCGGTCAACGCTGGCACCCGACTTGGCGCGTTGATCTCTTTGGCGGGTTTCTTCGGGTGGATGGTGATCATGGGTCTGGTCTGGTGGATTTACGGGATCGGGTGGGTCGGCAATTCCCCCGTCTGGGAACTTCGGGAGATCAACGTAGGCGATCTTGATGCCGCAGCCTTAGAAGTAGCCACGGTGCTGCCTGACGTTGGCGAGTTGCCGTCGGCGTTTAATCTTGTTGTTGACTCGAATGATCCGGTTGCTCAAGCCGAGTTCGGGCAAGTCACCCGCGACACGCTCACACCAGATCAGACGGAAGGCTTGAGCGCCCAAGAAATTGATGAGCTAGTCGCCGATGAACAAGCTCGCAACATTGAGACCACTCTGTCAGAGCTGGCGGCGGTTTCGCCTGGGGTAATCGCAGATGCTGAAGCGTCTGGGCGGCTCAACTTCGGCGGCTGGAAACTGCTTTCAACCGCAGAAGCAGGTGAAGCTCAAGCTTCAGCTGTGGCAATGCTGATTGAAAGCCTTGATCTGGCTTTCACCACTCAGGACGATTTCAAGCTGCTCGACGCTTACACCATCGGCGGCAAAGATGGTCTGCCCGAAAACCCTGATCGCCTTGACCGGATCTGGACCCAGATTCGCACTGCGTTAACCATCACTCATCCGACCCGCTACGGCGTCGTGCAAGTTCAAGAAGTGATTGATCAGCCGCTGCTGCCCGGCCAGGCACCACCGCGCCCTATCGTGGATGAGTCACAGCCGGTGATTTCGGTAATCATGGTTCGTGATCTTGGCAATCTGCGACTGCGACCTGCGCTGGTGACTCTCGGTTCTTTGTGTATTTTTGCGGCGCTGTGCCTGTTCTTGCATGAACGTGACAAGCTGGCTTGGCGCCAACGCGAGCAAGTCGAGCAACTACTTACAGACGCCTGAGCAGTGCTGGGCCAGTATCTTCCCCTGTTGGCGCTGTTTGCTCTAGCCGCGTTGTTTGCGGCAGGCAGCTTTTTTGCATCTGGGCTGCTAGCACCCCGCAGAACGACCGTAGCCAAGCTTGATCCTTACGAATGCGGGATCGTGCCAACGCGTGACACGCCCGAACGCTTTCCTGTGCGTTTCTTTCTGGTGGCGATGCTCTTCATTGTTTTTGATGTAGAGATCGTGTTGTTTTATCCGTATGCGGTGGCCCATGGCGGGCTGGGACTGTTCGGGCTTGTGACGCTGCTGATCTTCAGCTTCGCCGTGTTCGAATCGTTCGTGTATTTGATCGGTGCCGGGGCTCTCGAATGGGGTCCCGCGCAACGTCAATCTGTCGCCGCTATTGAGGACGCAGATGCACTACAACCGGTACCGCAAATGCTGCCGACAGCCCCGACAGCGGACTTCACGGTTCGTCGAGTCGGCCTTGAAGGCAGAGGACTGGTCGAAGCAGAGCCATTGTCATCTTCGGATTCGGATCCTGAGGCGACGACTATGCCCTCAGAGCCAGTGTCGCAACAGGTTTGATGAGAGGTCAACAGATGAGTGTCACCAACCAGATTGAAGGTCTACGAGAAGAAGGCCTCAAAGCCATACAGCATAATTTCATGACCGCACGGCTAGAGAATCTGGTCAACTGGTCAAGAGCACGCAGCTGCTGGCCTGCCACGTTCGGTCTCGCCTGCTGTGCTATTGAGATGATGGCTACTGGAGCTGCCCACTATGACTTGGCCCGCTACGGCATGGAAGTCTTTCGGGCTTCGCCGCGCCAAGCAGATCTGATGATCGTCGCCGGGCGGGTGTCACAAAAGATGGCACCGGTGCTGCGCCAGATTTACGACCAGATGATGGAGCCCAAATGGGTTATCTCCATGGGTGTGTGCGCTTCCAGCGGAGGCATGTTCAACAACTACGCCATCGTGCAAGGAGTTGATCAAGTGGTGCCTGTGGATGTGTATGCGCCGGGCTGCCCTCCCGGCCCCGAGACGCTAATGCACGCCATTTTTACGCTCCATGACCGAATCAACTCAGACCCACTGCTGGCGCGTCAATCATCGGTCGCAGACGGTGGTGCGGCCAATGGTGCTGGGCTGATCGTCGAGCAACTTGACGGCCAGACGGCCACAAAAACTCTGCGTGCCACAGCGCAGCTCGACTCGCCTCAAGTCGCCACAGCACAGGCCGAAAACTCGTGACGCAACGTTACGGAGCTGCGATCGGTGCTGCACAGCCGTCACACGGCCAAACCGTGATCCATCCTGAGCGTTCTCAGTGGTGCGATGTAGCCGCACAAGCGCGTGCAGACGGTTTTGAACAGCTGCTTGATCTCACCGCAGTCGACTATCTAACTTTCAACGCGCCGCGTCAGCTGCCCGAAGACATTAAGCCTGAGCGCTTCGAAGTGGTGGCTGCTTTGATCTCACGTCAGCGTGGCGAGCGGCTACGCATGCGGACTCAGGTTCCCGCTGACGACCCGACCGTTGATACTCTGTTTGATCTGTGGCCTAGCGCTGAGAACCTTGAGCGTGAAGCCCATGACATGTTCGGGATCGTTTTTGAAGGCCATCCCGACGCTTCACGCATCTTGATGCCCGAAGACTGGATAGGGCATCCGTTGCGCAAGGACTACGACATCGGGCGGATACCTGTGCAGTTCAAAGCCGCCTCCAACGTCCGCTAAGCGGCTGGCTTAGCTTCCTCTGGTGATCCTCAGGCCATGACCCTTATAGAGAAGGATGATTCCGCTGCGTCAGTAACGCCAGCAGAAACGTCAGCAGCATCGCTGTCGCAGAGTCAATCGGTGCCTGCGCCGTCGCTGGGTCCAGTCGCCGGTGCTGAGCGGGTTAGCCAACGCGAGCCGTCGGCTGTGCTGCGCATGTCAGAGACAGAAGCCGCAGCCATCGGCGGTGACCTTGATGACCCCGAAGACGATGAACTGGTGCTTTTGAACATGGGGCCGTCGCATCCCTCCACTCACGGCGTGCTGCGACTGATGCTGGAACTCTCAGGTGAGACAGTTCTGCGCTCCAAACCGGTCATCGGCTACCTGCATACCGGCATGGAAAAAACCGGCGAGAGCCTCAGCTATCTACAAGGCGGCACCAACGTCACTCGTATGGACTACGCCTCGCCACTGTTCAACGAGCTGGCTTTTTCGCTGGCCACCGAACGGCTGCTAGGGATCGAAGCACCCGAGCGCGCTACTTGGATCCGAATGCTGATGTGCGAACTCAACCGGGTCAGTTCGCACCTGCTGTTCATGGCCACCAACGGCATGGACCTCGGTGCTGTGTCGATGATGATCTACGGCTGGCGAGAACGTGAAGAGGTGCTGCGTTTCTTTGAGAAAGTCACCGGCCTGCGCATGAATCACAACTACATCCGCCCCGGTGGAGTAGCCGCGGATTTGCCCGCTGATTGGCGTGACGACGTTGCCGAACTGATCAAGCTGATTGAGCCACGCCTGCACGAATACGACACGCTGCTCACAGGTCAGCCCATCTGGCGTGAGCGACTGCAAGGTGTTGGCGTGATCAACACTGCTGAGGCGCTTGCTTTGGGTGCCACCGGGCCGCTGCTGCGCAGCACGGGCATGGCCGCTGATCTGCGCCGCGACGAGCCGTATCTGTTCTATGACCAGGTTGACTTCGACGTGATCGTGGGCAGCTACGGCGACTGCTATGACCGTTACGCGATACGCCTTAACGAGATACGTGAGTCGCTGCACATTGTTTCGCAGATCATCGAAGCCATGCCGTCTGGCGACTACCGAATCCAAGACAAAAAGGTCACGCCACCGCCGAGAGCCCGCATTGATGCATCAATGGAGGCGTTGATTCACCATTTCAAGATTTTCACGGAAGGTTTCAAAGCGCCCCCCGGTGAGGCTTACGCAGCGGTTGAGTCACCGCGTGGGGAGCTAGGCGTGTATTTGGTGAGTGACGGAACTTCGAAGCCTTACCGGGTGCATGTCAGAGCACCCAGTTTCGTGAACCTTCAAACCTTGCCGCATCTCATGCAAGGCGGTTTGATCGCTGACGGTGTGGCCATCATTTCTTCGATTGATCCGATCATGGGTGAAGTCGACCGATGAAACCCGACTCCGCCTCGGTGTTCACCACCGATAACGAAGCCCGAGCGGTCGAGATCATTTCGTGGTTCCCTCGACCCCGTTCGGCGATGATCCCGTTGCTGCATCTGGCGCAACAACAAGATGGTTACGTCAGCGACGCAGCCATGCGTCGTGTCGGTGAACTGATCGGAGTTACCACCGCCGAAGTCAAAGGCACTGCGAGCTTCTATGAAATGTTTCGCTTCGAGCCGGTCGGTCGTTATCTGATCAACGTTTGCACCAACATTTCGTGTTTGCTTTGTGGTGGCGAGGAACTGCTGGAACATGCCTGCGAAGTGTTAGGCACCGAAGTGGGTGGCACCACCAGCGATGCCATGTTCACGCTGGAAGAGGTTGAATGCATCGCTGCCTGCACCGAAGCACCCTGCTTGCAGGTCAACTACCGCTACCGGGGACGGGTCACTAACACCGATTTTGATCGGCTGGTCGAAGATTTGCGTGCCGGGCAAACCGACATTCCCCACCACGGGGTGCTGTCACAAGTGCATCAGCGCACCGATGCAGAACACCGCGCCGGAATAGTCCCACCCGAGCAAGCCCGTGAAGCGCCAGTGTGGATATCGCGAAATTCCGACACTCAGGCGGGGGACTGAGATGAGCACACCACACGAATCCGACGGCTATCTGGCCCATGCGCCCGGCTATGTCGCCAACGACGGCCCCAAACTGATCACCAGCCGCTTTGAGCACAGTGACTCGTTCACTTTGCAGCGTTATCTAGCCACAGGAGGCTACAACGGCCTTCAAGCTGCGCTCAGAGCAACCCCTCAAGAAGTTCATCAGCAGGTGCGTGAAGCCACTCTTTTGGGTCGCGGTGGTGCCGGATTTCCTGCTGGGGTCAAATGGGGTTTCCTCCCGCCAGGCAAGCATCCCTATTACTTGGTGGTCAACGGTGACGAGAGTGAACCCGGCACCTACAAAGACCGTTTGCTGATGGAACGCGACCCGCATCAGTTGATTGAGGGTTGCCTGATTGCCTGCTATGCGCTGGGCTTGCAACAGTGCTTTTTGTATGTGCGTGGCGAGATGGCTCTGGCACAAGAGCGGATCACAGCAGCCCTCAACGAAGCTTACGAGGCTGGCTATGTGGGCAGAGAAATTCGTGGCAGCGACTTCTCGGTTGACATTGTCATGTCACAAGGCGCAGGTGCTTACATCGTTGGTGAGGAGACCGCTCTGATCGAGAGCCTCGAAGGTCGACGTGGGATGCCTCGCCTGAAGCCTCCTTATTTCCCGGCCGCGGTCGGGCTTTATGGTCAGCCCACCATCGTCAACAATGTGGAGACTCTCTCCAATCTGCCGTGGCTTCTAACCAACGGCGCTGAGGCTTACCGCAGCTACGGCTCAGAAACTTCGCCAGGTACCCGCATGTTCGCAGTGTCGGGGCATCTGCAACGCCCTGGGGTTTATGAGGTTCAGCACGGGGTCACCACATTCCGTGAACTGATCTACGGCAACAATTATTGCCAGGGGATACGCCAAGGCCGCGAGCTGAAAATGTTCATCCCCGGCGGGGGATCGTCGCCCTGGTTTTTTGGTGAGCATCTGGATCTGCCGTTGGAGGCCAAGCCGGTTGGGGCTGCCGGGTCGATGCTGGGATCAGGGGCGATCGTGGTGATGGATGACACCACCGACGCAGTCAAAGCTGCCTGGAGAGTGGTGAAGTTTTTCGCACGAGAGTCATGCGGCAAATGCACACCATGCCGTGAGGGAACCACTTGGCTTGAACAAATCCTGCGCCGCATCCTTGACGGTGAAGGCAGACCCGCAGATATTGACTTGCTGCTTGACATAGGCGACAACATCAGCCCCGGGCCTTATCCAGCAGCCGCACACGGAGAGCTTGAAGCTGTGCCGTTTCCGCCTCGCCAGACCACGATCTGCCCGCTAGGGCCATCCGCGGTGGCACCGGTGGTGTCAACTATTCGCCGTTTCCGTCACGAATACGAGGCCAAGATCACTCGACGTGACCCAATTCCTGTGATGGCCGTGCCCGCGGGAGCAGCGTTGTGACTCCGCCCGAGCAGAATAACACTGTCGAGATCACCGTTGACGGTGTTGCTGTGTCAGCCCGAAGCGGCGAACTGCTAATAGCGGCCTGCGAACGCAACGGCACCTACATCCCACGTTTTTGTTATCACCCGCGAATGAGTTCAGTAGGCATGTGTCGTATGTGTCTGGTGGAAGTGGACACCGGTCGGGGTTTCGCTTTGCAGCCGTCATGCATGTTGACGGTGTCAGACCAGATGAAGGTGTCCACCAACTCTGAGACCGCCAAAAAGGCTCAAGACGGAGTGCTTGAGTTTTTGTTGATCAACCATCCGCTTGACTGCCCCGTGTGCGACAAGGGCGGCGAATGCCCTTTGCAGGATCAGACCATGGCGTATGGCCCAGGCGAAACCCGCTTCGTTGAAGAGAAAAGACACTTCCAAAAACCGATTCCGATCAGCGAAACCGTCTTTCTTGACCGTGAGCGCTGCATTCTGTGTGATCGATGCACCCGGTTCGCTGATGAAGTGGCTGGCGATGCTCTGATCCATTTCATGGGAAGAGGCAACCACACCGAGGTCAACACGTTCACCGATGAGCCTTTCGCCTCGTATTTCTCGGGTAACACTGTGCAGATCTGCCCGGTGGGGGCTCTAACCGCTGCGCCCTACCGCTTCAAAGCCCGACCCTGGGACCTCAGCGAAACCCTGTCCACTGCTTGGGTGGACAGCGTCGGGTCTCGGGTCGCCCTGCAGGCATCACGTAATCGGCTGCTGCGGGTGCTGGGAGCAGACGCAGATGCTGTCAACTGGGGCTGGCTTTCCGACAAGGAACGTTTCGGGTTTGAGGCACTCAACAGCGCGCAGCGTCTTTCGTCGCCGAAGCTGAGGCAAGCCGCAGCAGATGCCGAGCATCACTGGGAAGATGTCAGTTGGGGAGAAGCTCTTGAACGAATCAGCGCTGACCTTGCCGCAGCCGCTGCTGAGCGTGTAGCAGTTCTGGGTGGCGCTCGTCTCACCAATGAAGCGCAATACATGTGGGTGAAGCTGGCCAAAGGCGTGATCGGAACCGACAATGTTGACGCTCAACTAGGCGACGGACTTGATCCCGCCGTGGTGCTGGGTCTGCCTCGGGCCACCATCAATGATGCTTGCAAGCCTGGCAGCGTTGTGGTGCTGTTGGGGCCAGATCCCAAAGAAGAACTCGGCGTGCTTTATCTGCGGTTGCGTCACGCTGTTGTCAACGACGAGGTGACTCTCATTGAGATCACCCCCACCTCAACGGGTTTGTCGCATCTAGCTCAACACTGTTTACGTCCAGCCCCAGGGCGTACCGCGCAGCTTGTGGAGACTTTGCTAGCCGAAGTTTGCAGCGGCACCGCTGAAGACCACCCCGCTGCGAACAGCACCTCTGAAGACGGTGCTGAAGACGGTGCTGAGCTACGTGAGGCGGCTAAGTGCCTCGGTCAGGCCGTCAGCACCGGTGCAGGCGTGACAGTAATTCTGGGCCGTGCTTCGCTGGCTGAAGCCTCAGGCGGTGTGGAGGCCGCAGCTTATGCGCTGGCGGATTTAGAAACGGTGCGATTTTTGCCTGCGTTGCGCCGTGGCAATGTGCTCGGTGCTCTGGAGTCAGGCCTGGCACCAGGGCTGTTGCCTGGCGGGGCTCGCCTCACAGAAGCCTCAGAAGATTTGAGCGATCTGTGGCCGCAGCTTCCTGCCGAGCCGGGACTTGATGCCGCTGGTGTTCTTGCCGCAGCCGCAGACGGCGCTATTGATGTGCTGTTGCTTGTTGGTGCGGATCCTCTCAACGATTTCGTTGACCGTGACCTTGCTTACCGAGGCCTCAAAGGGGCTGGTCAGGTGATAGCTATTGACCTGTTCGTGAACGACTCGACTGAGCTTGCTGCCAGCATTGTGCTGCCTGCTGCCGGGCCTAGCGAATGCGACGGCACCTTCACCAATATTGAGGGTCGAGTCAGCCTGATGAACTGCAAAGTGACACCGCCTGGCACGGCCCGACCCGACTGGATGATCGCCGCTGAGCTTGCGGAGCGGATCAAGCCAGGTTCAGCTTCGCTGCTGGATTCACCAGAAGCTGTGAGAGCCGAACTGGTTGCCGTGTCAGACGTGCATAAGTCAATCACCGAGCAAGCCCTAGTCGAAAACCATCTCGAAGGGGTGCTGTTGGCATCCACCGAACGAGCCGGAATGCTTAGCGCGCCCGGTGCTGGCACGAATGCTGGCACGAGTGTTGGCCCCGCTGCAGAGATTCCCGATGGTGCCTACGCTTTGATAGCCGCTCGCACCATGTACGACGACGGCGTGATGCTGCGTCACTGCGAATCAAGCCGAAACCTCGCGGCAGCGCCTCGTGTCTGGATCAACCCGGCAGACATGGAAGCTGAGGGTCTGCGCGATGGTGCCGCCGTGCGTCTTGTGTCGGATTGCGGTCATATTGAAGCAACCCTCGCCTCTGAGGCTGGTGTTTCAGCGGGTTCATTGAAGGTCAACTGGCTAGCCCCAGGTGCTCCAGCTAACTCGCTTATAGCAGCTGATAGTCATGTCACCGCAGTGAGGATTCAGCCCCGATGACCAACACGTTCGTGTTCGCTGCTGATCCGCTTTTGGTAGGCGACATTGGCTTGGCTGAGGTGCTTTTGACTCTAAGCAAAGTGCTGATCGCTTTCGGTTTCTTGTTGGTGTCGGTGATGCTGATGATCTGGTTTGAGCGCAAACTGCTGGGAGGTATGCATCAACGCTTCGGGCCCACCATGGCGGGACCTTTCGGCATATTGCAGACGCTCGCTGATGGCATCAAGCTCTTTTTCAAAGAGGATCTGGTGCCTGACCGCTCGGATCGTTTCGTGTTCAAGCTGGCACCGTATCTGTCGCTGATTCCTGCATTCTTGGCGTTCGCGATTGTGCCTCTGGGGGGAGATTTCAACTCCGGTGGCAGTGTGGAAGTGTTCGGTCACACCACCTTCTTACAGGTTGCTGATCCACCGGTCGGGATTCTGTGGTTCCTAGCGATGAGTTCGGTAGCGGTCTACGGAGTGATGCTGGCTGGCTGGTCGTCAGGGTCTAAATATCCGCTGCTCGGTTCGGTGCGTGCCTCTGCACAGATGGTCAGCTATGAGGCTGCTTTGGGGTTGTCTGTGGCATCGGTGGTGCTGGTCGCAGGCTCGCTGTCCACTCATGACATGGTGCTCGCTCAGGCAGCGGAAGGCTACTTCGGTGTGATCCCGCGCTGGAATGTGATCATCACCGGCCTAGTGCCGTTCATCGTATTTATGATCGCTGGAACCGCTGAGTTGAACCGGCCGCCGTTTGATCTGGTTGAAGCCGAGCAGGAACTCGTCGGCGGCTTCCACACCGAATACTCATCAATCCGTTTCGCGCTGTTTTTCTTGGCCGAGTTCATGAACACCATCACCATGTCGGCCATCATCGTCACGCTTTTCTTCGGTGGCCCCGCAGGCCCGGTGCTGATCAGCGAAATAGCTGGCCTCAACATTGGTTGGGCCTGGGGGTTGCTGTGGTTCTTTGTGAAGCTGTTTGTGATGCTGTTCGTGTTCATATGGATGCGAGCCACGCTGCCACGATTCCGTTACGACCAACTCATGGACCTCGGCTGGAAAGCCCTGACACCCGCGGCGTTGGCATGGTTTCTGTTCCTTGCTGCGTTGGAGACAGGTCGTCGGCGTGACTGGAACGAAGCCCTGATCACGCTGCTGTCGCTGCTGGTGATCTCAGTAGCCACAGCGCTGCTGGTGCGTGCTGTGCGCAACGGACGACGTATCGCCGCCATGCAGGCGCAGGCCATGCAGGCTGAATCGGTCAGCGAGAGGAACTGAAATGGGTTATCTGCAAGGCTTCGCGGTGACTTTACGGCAGTTATTTTTGCCGAGCGTTACTACCGACTACCGCGGCGGTTTTGACGATTCGCCCGACGACGAGAAACGGCCCAAGCCCGAGAGAATGCACGGCCGTCATGTGCTTAACCGTTACGAAGACGGAATGGAGAAATGCATCGGCTGTGAGTTGTGTGCAGGCGTGTGCCCGGCTGATTGCATTTATGTGAGAGGTGCCGACAACGACCCCGACGACCCGGTCGCCCCAGGAGAGCGTTACGGCTACGTCTATGAGATCAACTATCTGCGCTGCATTCATTGTGATCTGTGCGTGGAGGCTTGCCCCACGCAGGCCATCACCGAGTCGAAACTCTTTGAGTTTTCTTTCACTAACCGTGCCAACGCTGTTTACACCAAAGACGAACTGCTGGTAGATGATGACGGCAAACCCCAGCAGTTGCCGTGGGAAGATTGGCGTGCTGGCGATGACGCCATGACTTCTGGCTGGATGCGCGCCACTTCGCCTTCAGGCGATCAGCGTTACCTGGGGGTTGCGGCCTGGTCCGGCGAACTCGGATACGGGGTTCGCTCACCCGAACCTGCTGATGTGATCGGCTCACCAGACCTGTCTCAACCTCAAGTTAAGGTTGAGACATCAGGCCATGACGACCGCAAGGAGAGTCATGGTTGAAACAGTTTTCGCGGTTTCTGCGGTGCTGATTCTGGTTGGTGCTGTTGGTGTGGTGCTGTTTCGCAACCCAGTACATGCCGCCCTTTCGCTGGTGCTCACCCTGATAGGCGTAGCAGTGCTTTTTGTGCTCAACGACGCGCATTTTCTGGCTGCGGTGCAGGTAGTGGTTTACGCTGGTGCCATCGTGATCCTGTTCCTTTTCGTGATCATGCTGTTAGGGGTGGACAAAGCCGAGAAGCTGCGGATCGAACCGATTGCAGGCCAGCGTCCTCTGGCTGTGGTGATCGGCGCAGGATTGGCTGCGGTTCTGGTAACAGTCGTGATCATCGGCGCTGATGTACTCACGGGCTGGCGACGACAGTCTGGGGAGCGAGCCCTAGACGGCGCCTCGACCGACATTGAACGCATCGGACGAGTGCTCTTTGGCGAGTTTGCTTTCGCAGTTGAAATCACTGCTGCCTTGTTGACTGTGGCGGTAGTGGGAGCGGTGATCTTGACTCGACGAACACCCCGTGGAGAGCAGTGATGGATCTTGGCGGATTGTCAGTGGGCTGGTATCTGGCGTTGTCGGTGGCGCTGTTCACTATCGGCGGTGTCGGACTGCTAGTACGGCGCAACCCGCTGGTGATGTTCATGTGCGTGGAACTGATGCTCAACGCTGTGAACGTTGCTTTCGTGGCGTTGGGTGCCGGACTCAACGATGTCGGTGGCCAGATCGCTGTGTTCTTCGTTCTAGTGGTGGCAGCTACCGAGGTGGTGATCGGTCTGGCATTAGTGGTGGCCATCAACCGCCGTCGTGCTGGTGCCACAGCCGATGACCTCACGCTGCTGAAAGGCTGACAACAGTGCTTGAGGCTGCCTGGCTGATTTGCGCCTTTCCGCTGGCCGGATTTGTGCTGCTCATTGTGCTGGGTCGGCGTATCGGTGAACCCCTCGCGGGATGGTTGGCGTCTGCCGCCATGACCGGTGCTTTCGCGAGTTCTATTGCGATGTTTTTCGCTTTGATGAGCCGCGACGAAGCCGACCGCCGTTTCGTGGTGACCTTGTTCGAGTGGATCCCCGCTGGCGATTTCACGGTTGATGCCGGACTGTTGATTGATCCGCTGTCGGTCACGATGGCGCTGTTCGTTACCGGTGTAGGAACAGTTATTCACGTCTACGCCATCGGCTACATGCACGGCGATGGCGATTTCGCCAAGTTCTTCACGTATCTCAACCTGTTCGCTTTTTCAATGCTGGTGCTGGTGCTGGGTGACAATCTGGCGCTCACCTTCCTCGGCTGGGAAGGAGTAGGTGCCTGCTCCTATCTGCTGATCTCGTTCTGGTTCAGTGACGAAGCCAACGCCGCGGCAGGCAAGAAGGCTTTCATCACTAACCGGGTGGGTGACTGGGGATTCATGCTGGCCATCTTCTGGTGTTTCGCGGCGCTGGGTTCGGTGCGCTACTTGGATTTGTTCGGTCGAGCCGATTCGCTTTCGTCAAGCACCGCCACAGTGATCGTGATATTGCTGTTCGTGGCTGCTGCTGGCAAATCAGCGCAGTTGCCTCTCTATATTTGGCTGCCCGATGCCATGGCTGGCCCCACCCCAGTGTCGGCGTTAATCCACGCAGCCACCATGGTCACCGCTGGCGTGTATCTGCTGGTGCGGGTCAATCCAGTGATCGCCGTTGCCGACTCTTGGGCACCTGAGCTGATCGCCTGGGTGGGTGTCGGCACTGCCTTGTTCGCTGCGGGAGCGGCTATGGCTCAAAACGACATCAAGAAGGTGTTGGCCTACTCCACTATCAGCCAACTCGGCTACATGATGCTGGCCGTCGGGTCAGGGGCTTATGTGGCCGCCATCTTCCACATGATCACACATGCTTTCTTCAAGGCGCTGCTGTTTTTGGGGGCGGGTTCGGTCATTCACGCCATGCATCATCGTCAGGACATGCGTGGCTACGGCGCACTGCGTGCCGTCATGCCGATCACTGCGGGCACTTTCATAGTGGGCTGGCTGGCTATCGCCGGAGTTCCACCGTTCGCAGGGTTCTGGTCCAAAGACGAAATCTTGGCACACGCCTGGGATCACAGCCCAGCGCTGTGGATAGTGGGCATCATTACTGCCGTGCTGACCGCTTTCTATATGAGTCGGCTTGTGTTCATGACCTTCTTCGGCTCGGCCCGCTACGAAAGCGCTGACAAGCCCCATGAAATGTCGCCGCTGATGACGACGCCTTTGGTGGTGCTCGCTGGTGCTGCAGCGGTTGCTGGCTTTATCAACCTGCCGTTTAGTTCCGATCTGCACTTCCTGGGGGCTTGGCTTGAACCGTCGCTGTTCGGCAACGAAGCTCATCTCAGTTCGGGGGCTACAACGCAGTGGCTATTGGCATTGCTGTCGATAGCTGGCGCAGCGCTGGGAATCATCGTCGCAGTAGCTGTTTATCTGCGCCAGCAGCTGCCAGCGCAGCTTTTTGAGCCGTCGGCAGCGGCCCGAGCCTTCTACGTTGACGAACTGTGGACCCGTTTCGTTGGCGGACCTGGCAGGAAGAGCTTCGAAGCGGTCGCAGCTTTTGACTCTAATGTCGTGGACGGTGCCGTCAACGGGGTTGGACGTTCGGTTCGTGCCACCGCCGCGGTGATGCGCCGAGCGCAGTCAGGTTTCGTGCGGTCTTATGCGCTTTTGACAGCAGCAGGTGCGCTGGCGTTGCTGATCTGGTTCATCCTCAGAGCGAGCGTGTGAGATGAGCGAGCGTGTGAGATGTTAGAAGCTGCAACGTTTCCGGTTGCTTTGACAGTGCTAGTGCTGGTACCAGCCGCGGGAGCGCTGCTGTTGTTGATGCTGCCACGCAGCAGGCCCGACCTGCTGAAACCTGTGGCGCTGCTGGTGGCGGCAATCCCAGCGGCTTTGACAGTATGGATTCTCAGCGAGTTCGACGCAGCCTCTGGTGCCAGTTTCCAGTTCTGGCAGCAACACGAATGGATCTCAAGCTGGGGTATTTCCTGGCAGGTGGGCGTAGACGGGCTGTCGCTGCTGTTAGTAGTGCTAACAGCGCTGATCTTCCCTTTGGTGATCGTTGGGGTTGATGCTGAACATTCCCCCAAGCCCTACTACGCCTGGATGCTGCTGCTAGAGGCTGGCTGTCTGGGCAGTTTCGTGGCGCTGGATCTGGTGATGTTCTTCGTGTTCTTTGAGATCGTGTTGGTGCCGATGTATTTCTTGATCGGGGGCTGGGGCCACGGTCAAAGGGCTTACGCAGCCACCAAATTTTTTCTGTTCACAATGTTTGGTTCGGCTCTCATGCTGGTGGCGATTGTGTCGTTGGCTTTCTTGCACGCCTCAGCATCAGGCGGCGAGTTGACCTTTGATCTGGTTGTCATAGGTGAGGCGCAGCTGTTAGCCACCAACACGGCGCGCTGGCTGTTCTTGGCTTTTGCACTGGCTTTCGCAGTTAAAGTGCCGCTGTTTCCGCTGCATACCTGGCTGCCCGACGCTCACACCAACGCTCCCACAGCCGGTTCAGTGATCCTGGCTGCGGTGCTGTTGAAGCTCGGCACCTACGGTCTAGTGCGTTTCGGGTTGTATCTGTTCCCTGAAGCTTCGGTCTATTTCGCACCGGTAATGGTGACGTTGGGTGTGATCGGCATCATCTACGGAGCTGTCGCTGCGGCGATGCAACGCGACCTTAAACGGCTGGTTGCATACTCGTCGGTAGCGCATCTCGGCTTCATCGTGCTTGGCACCTTCGCGCTCAACAGTGAGGGCCTCACCGGTGGCGTGCTGCAGATGATCAACCACGGCGTATCCACGGGTGCGCTGTTCTTGCTGGTGGGGATGATCTATGAGCGTCGCCACACTCGTGAAATATCTGAACTCGGCGGCTTGCAGAAGTCTGCGCCACTGCTGGCTGCAGTGTTTATGGTGGTGATGTTGTCATCAATTGGTTTGCCGGGGCTCAACGGGTTCGTGGGTGAACTGCTGGTGCTGCTTGGTGCCTTCAATGCTTATCGCTGGTGGGCTGTGGTAGCAGCTTTTGGTGTGATTTTGGCGGCGGTGTATCTGCTCTGGGCTTATCAGCGGGTGTTTCACGGTCAAGCCTCCGAAGCCAACTCTCAGACACCTGATCTGCATTTGCGTGAAGGCCTAGTGCTGGCACCGTTCGTAGCGGCGATTGTGTTCATGGGGGTGTATCCCAAACCGGTGATTGAGCGAATCGAGCCAGCAGTTGACGCGGTCATTGTTCATGTAGAACAACACGTTGCCGGATTTGCTGAGCCTGTGGCAGATGTGGTGCCGCCGGTGAGCCTGGACGAACTGGCACGCTCCAACCCCGAACACCACGACGACCACGACGATCACGACGATCATGACCACCACGACCACCACGGTGACCATGATGACCACGACGATGACCATGGTGATGACGGGTGACGTGATGATTGTTGCTCAACTCCCAGTGCAAACCCCGGGTGTTGACTGGGTTGGTCTGTTGCCGGTGCTGTTTCCTGCTGCTGGGGCACTGTTGTGGCTGCTGGTGCGCTCGCTGCTGCCAAGCCGTTTAGCTTCCGCCAGGCTTGACGCGGCTTGGACTTTCGTTTCAGCCGTCGCTGGCGTTATCGCGGTGGTGGTGTTGTGGCAGCGTGACGCCGCCACAGATGCCTTCGAGGGCCAGTTAGTGATGGATCAAACGGCACTGTTTTTGGCTGGAGTGATTCTCGGTTCGGTTGCGCTTGTGGCACCCACACTGTCGAGCTACTGCAAGCGAACCGGTGTCGCAAGCGCTGAACTTTGCGTGCTGATGCTGCTGGCCGCAGCCGGTGCAGTGACAATGGCCGCAGCCGCTGATTTGATTGTGCTGTTCCTGGGGCTCGAAACCATGTCGATCGCCGCGTATGTGATGGCTGCGCTCAATCTGCGTCGCCTTGAGTCGCTGGAAGCCGGTTTGAAATATTTCGTGCTGGGCGCTTTCTCGACCGCTTTTCTGCTTTTTGGGATCGCTTTGGTTTACGGTGCCACCGGCAGCACCAACATAGCTGAGATCGGTGATTTCCTCGCTAACTTCGTTCTGCTGCGAGATGCCATGCTGCTGGCCGGTATGGCGATGCTGCTAGTTGGTCTAGGTTTCAAAGTAGCGGCTGCGCCGTTCCACGCTTGGGCACCCGACACATATGCGGGCGCGCCAACCCCGGTGACTGCTTTCATGGCTTCAGCAGTCAAAGCCGCAGGTTTCGCTGCTGTGATACGTGTATTCATCGAGGCTTTGAGCCTGCGAGCAGACGACTGGCAGCCAGCAGTGTTCGCGCTGGCTTGCGCCACGCTGGCGGTCGGATCCTTAGGGGCTGCAGTGCAAAGCGACGTCAAGCGGATCCTTGCGTATTCATCAATCTCGCACGCAGGTTTCATTCTTGTTGGTGTGCAAGCCGCCAACGATTCTGGCGTGTCCGCAGTGCTGTTTTACCTAGCCGCCTACGCCGTTATCGCAATAGGAAGCTTCACATGGTTGGCAGCGCTTTCGGGTGTCCGAGACGACCACACCGCCCTCGACTCGCTGGCCGGGCTCGGCAGCCGAAAACCAGCGGCGGCTCTGGGGCTCACTGTGCTGCTGCTGGCTCAGGCAGGGGTGCCTTTCACGTCAGGTTTCGTGGCGAAGTTCTCGGTGATTACCGCAGCTGTTGATGCGCGTTCCTACTGGTTGGCTGTTGTCGCAATGGTCAGCGCTGTGATCGCAGCGTTCGCTTACCTAAGAGTGGTGGTGGTCATGTATTTCCGTGATTCCAAAGAGGCCGCCGAAGCCGCCACCAAAGCCGCTGCCGACACATCAACAGAGTCTAAGCCCGCAATCGGCTTGGGCGCAGCGACAGTAATTGCAGCAGCAGTTCTCTTCACGGTGGTGATTGGTGTGATCCCAGGGGTGCTGGAGTCTCTTTCTAGCGCCGCTGCCACTGGCCTCTGATCTGGCATAGCTTGCTATGTCAGATCCGTTACTTTGATGTTGGTGAGAGTGCTGCTTGATCACGACACAATCTGGGCAAGCTGATGTGTCTATACTTGCGCCTCACATGACAGTCACCAAGATCACAAAGCAGTCCGAGTCGCATATTTTGACATCCCAACATCGGGGGGGGGGG
>JAPYNU010000015.1 GCA_028283245.1 Candidatus Aldehydirespirator catecholifindens
GACAACCCAAAACCCATCACAACCAACTCCAAACCAAACTCGGGAACACGAACATCACCCCACAGCATAACAAACCAACCCACCACACACCAACACCCCTCCCCCAGCGGGCCGGGGCTGCCAGATCGGGCTAAGCCACACTGCTTCTGTACATGCTGGGTGGGCGCACAACCCTTGACGGACACAGAGGCCCCTACGACTTCTTAAGGATCGCCAAGTCCTCACAACACAGCTAGACGTGCATCCATATGGAGACGTGCTGTGGGAGCCGTTCGGTGGATTGTGCAGCGACATTGGCCGACAGCCGTCAGTTTCTCGTGTTGTGTTTTTGGGTGGCCGAATGCCTTGAGCTAGGTCAGGACGGGGACGGCTTGGATTGACTTGGCTAGCGCCTCATCAGACAGGTCGAAATCAGCAATTGATCCAGCAATGTATGCCTCATATGAGGCCAGATCAAGATGACCGTGACCGCACAATGCTGTCAGGATTGTCTTGGACTGACCCGACTGTTTGCAGGCCAGTGCTTCACGAACTGTTGCTGCTATGGCATGAGTCGGCTCGGGTGCGGGCACGATCCCTTCGGTGCGAGCAAACTGCAAGCCTGCTGCGAAGCACTCGCTCTGGTCAATAGCGACCGCTTCGGTCAGACCCAGTTCGTGGATGTGCGACACCAGCGGCGACATGCCGTGATAACGCAACCCACCTGCGTGGATCGGCTCAGGAATGAAGCCGTGCCCCAGCGTGTGCATCTTCAGCAACGGAGTAGTACGGGCCGTGTCACCAAAGTCGTAACGGTAGACACCGCGAGTCAGCGTCGGGCAGGCAGCTGGTTCGACACAGCGAATCACCGGCGACATTCTTCCCGCCAGTTTCTCACGCAAAAACGGCAGAGCCAGACCACCGAAGTTGGATCCTCCGCCAGTGCAGCCGACCAGCACATCAGGGGTTTCGCCCACCATCGCCAACTGACGCAGCGCCTCTTCGCCGATGATCGTCTGATGAAGCAGCACATGGTTGAGCACGCTGCCCAACGCATAACGCACATTGGGGTTAGCAGCTGCCATAGAGATCGCTTCAGAGATAGCGATACCCAGCGAGCCGGGATGATCTGGATCTTCGGCGAGCAGGCTGCGTCCGTAGTCGGTGACGTTTGACGGGCTGGGATGCACGGTGGCACCCCAGACTTCCATCATGGTTTTGCGGTATGGCTTCTGACGGTAAGAGGCGGCTACCTGCCACACTTCGCATTCGATTCCGTATTGAGCGCAGGCGAAAGCCAGCGCACTGCCCCACTGCCCAGCACCGGTTTCGGTGGTGAGTTTGGTGATGCCTTCGGCATGGTTGTAGTAGGCCTGCGGTACAGCCGTGTTGGGCTTGTGCGAACCGGCAGGGCTGACTCCTTCGTATTTGTAGAAGATTTTTGCGGGAGTGTCCAGAGCCTGCTCTAAGCGGCGCGCCCGCATCAATGGACTCGGACGCCAGAGGCGCAACACATCGATTACCGCTCCAGGAATGTCGACGTATGAGTCGCCTGTGACTTCCTGCATGATCAAACCCATCGGAAACAGCGGTGCCAGATCATCGGGGCCTGCCGGTTCGAGAGTGCCGGGATGCAAAGGCGGTGGCGGAGGCTCAGGTAGGTCTGGGATCAC
This sequence comes from Candidatus Aldehydirespirator catecholifindens, assembly GCA_028283245.1. Taxonomy (GTDB): domain Bacteria; phylum Actinomycetota; class Acidimicrobiia; order Acidimicrobiales; family Aldehydirespiratoraceae; genus Aldehydirespirator; species Aldehydirespirator catecholifindens. Next base: position 1,653 of record JAPYNU010000015.1, read on the forward strand.
GTTGTACCACTGAGTCGGTATCTCAGATTCCGGCAGCGTCACTCGGTAGTAGTCGTCGGCCATCGCCTGCGTCCTTTCGTGTCGGTGCTCACCATGCGGGTTCTCGTTTTGTTGATTCCCGGTTGTTGGTTCTAGGCGAGCGCGCCAACGTTAGATCACCCAACGCCAAGCCACAAACCAAATGCCCGCCACCAAAGCAAACCTCTACCTGCCAGATCAATTGAGCGTCGCTGCCGCTGCGTTACATGTAACATGGCTGGACATGACCACCGAACCGAATGCCTTGACCGCCACAGAGCGGGTGCGCAGCTATCGCAAGCGCATGCGCAACAACGGTATGAGGCCCATCCAGATCTGGGTGCCAGACGTTCGTTCACCTGAATTCTCAGCGCAAGCGCATACTCAGTCGGCTGCTGTGGCCCGAAGCGCGTCGGCGGTTGACGACCAAGCGTTCATTGATGTCATCAGTAATGCTGTCGGCGGTAATGCCGTCGGTGATGAGGTCAGCCCTAACAGCACATGAGACGAGGCGAGATCTGGGTTGCCTCAGCTGGCAGCGGTTACGCCGGAAAGCCCCGGCTAGGGGCAAAATGCTTGGTGGTGGGCGCGGAGGGACTCGAACCCCCGGCTTCTTCCTTGTAAGGGAAGCGCTCTAAACCATCTGAGCTACGCGCCCGCAATATAAAAGCTTAACCGTGCTAACTGTCTGAAAAGTTGTCGGCTCTCTGCGTTGTGGCGGTGAGATGCCGATGAGCTTGCAGTAGCTGCTCTAGCAGCGGTGGCGCAGCGGCTATTGGGGATCTTCTTGCGGCGTGATCGGTGATGACTAGGTCACGGCCCGTCGCATCAACAATATTCACGCCGGACTCTGCACATATCAGCATGGCACCCAGATAATCCCAGCAACCCAATCCCGAATCCGAGAAGTCGACGTATCCGTCGAGTCGTCCCGCTGCCACCGCACACAACTCCAACGCAGCCGCCCCTAGCATTCTAGTTTGAGCCCAAACACTAGGGCCCGGTGCCAGACCATTTATTGCCACCACCGCGCGGTCAAGATCGTTCTCTCGCTGGCGTTGCGGCAGGCGTGCGCCATCACAAAATGCGCCTCCACCGGCCGTAGCTTCAAAGCGCTCGCCACTGCCATGGTCATGCACCACCGCAGCCACTGGCTCACCAGAAACAACCACGCAGATGCTGGTAGCGAAATAGCGAATCCCGCGAGCTGCGTTGCTGGAGCCGTCCACCGGGTCTAGCACCGCCACCGGGCCGTTACCGCGATCAAGGCCGCTTTCTTCGCTGAGCACTCGAAGTCCCGCTTGCCGCAGCACTGCGCAAGCCGCTTCATCGGCTGCTAGGTCGAAGCCGTATTGGCCGTGCTTGGCGCCGGTTGGTGTCCAGTCTTCACACTCCGCTAGAGCCGCTTGCACTGCGTCGGTAGCGGCATGGAGGACTTCAAGAAACTGCATTAAGAATCACCGTGAGCGCTGCCTTGAGTAACTGGGTGTGATAGCTGAACATTGGCAGCCAGTGAACCATCTCTAGCAGGTTGCAGACAACCGCTGTCTAGTTGCAGCGGTTTCGACGACAAATCCATTACGCGCACTAGCCTCGGGCACTAGTCTTGCCCACAACCAGCAGCCAGGCAGTTGAGCTTCGCACTAGTCTTCTAAGTGTCTGAAAGTTGAGCCTCCTGGTACGGGATCCGAGGAAGGGGATCTGAGTGTCACCGACAGCAAAGGCAAGGGTATTCGAGTGTCGCTGATAGACCTGCAAGGGTTCATCACCAACCTTAAAGAGCACGTTTTAGAGCACGGCTTCCATGTGCATGGTGAACGGCACTTTGTCGAGACTTACTCCAACCGTCAGACCTGGGAAGTGGACTTGCATCCCGAGCATGCCTGCGGAGGCCCGCTCGACATGGTGCTGAGCCTAGATGCCGAGGCACGCACCCTGATCGCTTTCGAGGATGATGTTGCCAGCAGGCCCGACGACGAAGACCCCGACGAGGCCATCGCTGTGATGATGACCTTGAATTTCGTTCTTCCGCCATTGCATCTGGGGCCCGATTTGCTGGTGCTAACCACCGAGCTCGCTTCCATCGGTGGCCCCGAACTGCCGCTGCACGTCTCATCGGTGGACAGGGTCGCAGCGGTGACCGATGCTGCTGAGAGCACCGTCAACATTGAGACGCGTATTGAACTGCCGCTCAGCCGGATTTATCTGGGGCAGGATCTTGAAATGCTGTGCGACATGTTCGAGCGGGCCCGCAACGTCTGCGAATTTCTGCTTGAACGGGCTCAGGTGTGGCTGGGCGAAACCTGACCATCAATCACTGCGACAACGACAAGGTGGGCTCGGTGGGGATCGAACCCACGACCAAGGGATTATGAGTCCCCTGCTCTGACCACTGAGCTACGAGCCCGCCTTGACCTTAGCGCCTAGTGGCTACGGCCCTTACCTCCGACCAACTGCACGACGATTCCCATCGTTGCAGGTATGGCCGGACAGCCGCCGCGTGGGTGGTGAGGTGTTACAGAAGAATTTAAGCATCTCGCTTCGCTAGTACCGTCGCAGCTATGAGCCAAAAGAAGCCTTCCCCGCGGCTGCCTGAGGGAGTGATCCCGCGCCATTACAGGATTGAGTTGTCGCCCGACCTTGAGGCCGCCACCTTTAGCGGAAGCGTGAGTATTGACATCGAAGTCGTTACTGCACAAGATCAGATCACATTAAACGCTGCTGAACTGCAGATACAGGAAGCACAGTTGGTGAGTGATCAAGGTGAGGCGATTGACCTTGATCACTCACTCGTGACCGATTCGCAGCGTTTGATCCTTACCCGCCGAGACGAGGGCAGCTACTTCAGACCTGGGCATGCTCGGCTAGTCATCTGCTTTGAGGGAACACTCAACGATCAGCTTCGAGGCTTCTACCGGTCGACCTACCGAGACGATGGCGGAGATGTTTACACAATCGCCACGACACAGTTCGAATCCACCGACGCCCGCAAAGCCTTCCCCTGCTTCGACGAACCAGCGCTCAAAGCAACGTTCGCTGTCACGCTAATCGTCGCTGACGGCTTGCTGGCAGTGTCCAACACTGCCGAAATCGCCCGTGAACATCTTGAGGGCGGTCGGGTGAAGGTTGACTTTGCCACTTCCATGGTGATGTCTACTTATCTGGTGGCTTTCGTGGTGGGCCCGCTGGAAGCAACCGAACCGATTGACTGTGATGGTGTGCCGGTTCGGGTAGTGCATCGGCCTGGGCGTCGTAATCAAACCCGATTCGCTTTAGATGTCGCCGCTCATGCCTTGAGATGGTTCTCGAATTACTACGACCTGCCGTACCCGTCAGACAAACTTGACTTGGTCGCCATTCCAGACTTCGCGTTCGGGGCGATGGAAAACCTGGGTTGTGTGACTTTCCGTGAGGTGCTGCTGCTTGTTGATCCTGACTCTGCCAGCCAGCCGGAACTGCAGAGAGTGGCTGATGTGATCAACCACGAACTGGCTCACATGTGGTTCGGTGACCTAGTGACGATGGCTTGGTGGGAGGGCATCTGGCTCAACGAGGCTTTCGCTACTTTCGCCGAGACGGCCTGCAGCGACGCTTACCGGCCCGACTGGCGGGTCTGGTCAAGTTTCTGTCGCAGCAGAGCCTCGGCGTTGGCTACTGACGCTCTCAGCGCAACAAGAGCGGTGGAGTATCCGGTGCATTCCCCGGCAGAAGCCGAGGACATGTTCGATGTGATCACTTACGAAAAAGGCGCAGCACTAGTGCGCATGCTTGAGCAGTATCTCGGTGAGGAGACTTTCCGCGCGGGAGTGCGTCTGTATCTGCGCCGTCACGCCTACTCCAACACAGTGACCGCCGACTTGTGGGACGCATTAACAGAAGCATCGGGCCAGCCAGTGGCAGCAATCATGGATGCCTGGATCCATCAAGGCGGATGTCCGGCTGTGAGCGGTGTCGAGACTCCTCACGGACTGGAGATTTCGCAGCGCCATTTCACTCTTGACCGCAGTCGAGCCGACGAACGCTGCTGGGCGGTGCCGCTACGAATCCGTTTCGCTGAAACCGACAGCAGCTGCGGTGCTTCCCAAGCCACTCAATCTGAAAAGTCTTGCGGCAGCGAGGAACTACGCATAGTGCTCGACAAGCCGCGGATGATCCTTACGACGACTGCGTCTCGCGCTGTGACACTCAACAGCAGTGCCTCGGGCTTTTACCGCCAGGATCTCTCAGCGGAGTTGCTCACTGAGCTGACGCAATCAGGTCTTGGTGGCCTTAGCAACACCGAACGTCACGGCCTGATTGATGACTCTTGGGCGGCGACGCTAGCTGGCAGTCTTGACGCAAGTTCTTTCTGTGATTTGGTGTTCGGCACCTTCACCGCTGAACGCGACCTAACTGTCTGGCAAGCAATCTTTAATGCTTTGTCGCATATGCACAGGCTGCTTGATGGCAGAGGCACCGAAAGTTTCTGCGGCTTAGTGGTTGAATTGTCGCAGACTGCGACTGATGTTGTTGGGACAGAACCATCTCCTGAAGGCGGCGAGGACTCTCAGAGTGCCGAGTTGAGGGCTGTGCTGATAAGGCTGCGCGGCCGGGTCGCTGATCATGGCGACACTGTTGCAGCCTGTCGAACGTGGCTTGATCATCGCGATCCGACACTGGCCGCTGCGGCCCTTGATGTGGTGGCCACACACGGAAACGCAGACGATTTCGACCGGATCCGGCATCGCTTTGAGACCGCTACAGACCCGCAAAACGAGCAGCGTCATCTCGCTGCGTTAGCCGATTTCGGCGATGCCAGTCTGGTTTATTCGATTTTGGAGGAGACTCTGGGGGGAGCGGTCCGTAGCCAGGACGGCCCTTATCTGATCAGGAGAGCTCTCTCCAACCGTCATGTCGGTGATGCAGTATGGGATTTTGTTACCGGCCACTGGGATGAAATCACCGCGGCTTTTCCAACAAACTCGCTTTCGCGGATGCTCGCAGGCATCACCGCCCTAGACAATGCTGAGACAGCAGCGCTAGTCCATGAGTTCATCGTCGCTCATCCGATCCCCCAAGGTGCTAAGCAGATCGCCCAGCATCTTGAACGCATGGATATCAACGTCGCTTTTCGGACTCGCGAATCCGAACGCTTGACACAGTATTTCGCAGGTCTCTGACCATCAAAAATTTGCGCCGCGTAGTTGTGCGTGTGTGTTGTGTGTGTGTTGGCGCGCAGCGCTCTTATGAGGAGCTTAAGGCGAGGCGTTGTGCGGTATTGGCGATGTCAACAGCCAATTGAGCCGAAAGCTGTTCTATCCCCTCAAACTTGCGCTCACTTCGCAGAAAATCAACGAATTCGACTCGCATCTCACAGCCATACAAATCGCCGGAGAAATCAAGTAGATGAGCCTCAAGCAGCGACTGCTGGGCGTGCTCATAAAAGGTTGGGCGACGCCCGATATTGATAGCGCAAGCATTTTTTCGGCCGTCGGGCAACGTAGCCCAGCCTGCGTAAACCGCGTCAGCGGGCCAAGCCATTGACTTAGGCACAGGCACGTTCGCTGTGGGGAAACCAACTGTCGCGCCACGCTTGTCGCCTTCGACGACTGTGCCGCGCACCTCATAGCAGCGCCCCAACATGTCGGCGGCACCAGCCACGTCTCCACCGGCCAGAGTTCGCCGCACCGCTGTGGATGACACCGGCTCTAGCGCTTCTCGATGATGGCGTATCAACTCCAGAGGCAGCACTTCAAAACCCCAGTCACGTCCCAGCCGTTGAAGTTCGGCAACATTGCCGGTGCGACCCTTGCCGAAATGGAAATCTTTCCCAACTACCACTGCACGAGCATGAAGAGCATCCACGAAGACCTGCTCCACGAACTCTTCTGGTCGGGTGCTGGCTCTCACTTCGTCGAACTCAATAACATAGGCGTAGTCAAGTCCCTGCTTGTCTAGGAGTTCCAGCTTCTGGTCGAGTGTGGTCAACAGTTTCGGTGCATTCTGCGGGCGAACCACATGTGCTGGGTGAGTGTCGAAGGTCACTACTGCCGATGCCAAACCCAGACGCTCAGCAGTGGAACGAACCTGCTGGAGCACCTCTTGATGACCGAGATGCACACCATCAAAAACACCTACAGCGGCTGCGGCTGACACTGTTTTTGGGAGTTGATCTCGCTGGTCATGCAGCAGCTGCAAGGTTGCCTCCAGCGCATCGCAAGAACCGGGAACACTTCATTGGTCAAGCTCCAAGGTCCGCGCTTCGGGTAGGGCTTATGTAAGGCTAGCGGGGGGAACCTGTGCGTCCTTGCCGCTAGGCCGCTCAGCTTGCTGACGCAACTACTACCGCAGGCTTGGCACCATAGTGATGGCTCTCATACACGGCGAGTAGCTCTCCGCAATGGTTGTGTATCGCCCAAGGGCCTGAACCTTCAACACCCAGACGTTGCAGGTCAAGCACTTGACCGTGAGCCACTTGAGCAGCCACCTCAGCGCTTACTTGCACGCCTTCAAGATGCGCCACGGCCTGCGCTATAGGCAAGACCTCCAATGAAGACAAGTCACGAGCACGCTCAAGCGTGAAATCGCCGACAGCCGTTCGGCGCAGATTCCTGAGATGCGCTCCACTGCCCAAAGCATGTCCCAGATCAGCGGCTAGCACCCGAACATAAGTGCCAGCCGAGCAGTCGACCACAGCGGTGAGGATCGTTTCGGGCTCGGGACACAACTCAACATCGAAACGGTAGACAGTCACCGGGCGAGCTTGGCGCGGCACTTCCACCCCAGCGCGAGCCAGTTCATGCAGTCTGCGTCCGCCTACTTTTACAGCCGACACCATCGGCGGAACCTGAAGGATCTCTCCGGTCAAAGCGTCCGCAGCGCGCTGTGCCTGCTTTGAGGTCACAGGTGACGGCGGGTGACGCGCCGTGATGCGTCCCGACGAATCCAGCGTGTCGGTTTCAACGCCGAGCACTATTTCAGCCTCGTAACTTTTTATAAGGCCTGTTACATAACGCAACAGACGTGTCGCTCGGCCTACACCCAACACCAGAACTCCAGTGGCATCGGGATCAAGAGTGCCAGCGTGACCTACCTTGCGAGTGCCGAGCGCTCGACGTGCTTGAGCGACCACGTCATGGCTGGTTAGACCCGCGGGCTTGTTCACCACCGCGACCCCGTCCACCATCAGGCTTTAGTATCTCCAGACTCAGATTCCAGAATCCTCTCAATGCGTTCAGCAGACCTCAGCGTCATGTCAGGACGGAACACAAGCTCCGGCGTTCGTCTCAGTCGGGTCTGATCACCGACACTTCTGCGCAGTCTGCGGGCGTGCTCATCAAAAGCTTCAACGATTGTCAGGTCGCCTGTTTCGCTGGTGTCAAGCGATGTGAACCAGATAACAGCCCGATGAAGGTCACGACCAACTTCGCAGCCCGTGATTGACACCATGCTCAAACGCTCGTCGTCTAACTCCTCCATGGATTCGGCGACTATGCGTCGGATTAACTCGCCGACCCGAGCCTCGCGATGGCCAGCACGATGATCGGTTTGTAAGCGTTGATTACGTCTTGCCACGCTGCTGCGCCCTCGTCGGTAGGAAGTCGCCCTCAAATCGTCCCTTGAGTCATCCTTCAAGGGTTCGAGCCACCTCACGCTCGTCGAAAGTTTCAATGATGTCGCCAGCCTTGAGATCTTGGAAGTTGCTGAGCCCTATGCCGCACTCATAGCCGGACTGCACTTCGCGCACGTCATCAGTGAAACGTTTGAGGGAAGTGATTTCGCCTTTCCAGATGATCGTCCCTTCACGCAGGAACCGCACTTTGGCACCTCTGGTGATGGCACCGTTTTGCACGTAGCAGCCAGCCACTGCACCCACCCTCGGAACACGAAAAACTTGGCGCACCTCCGCTTCGCCTGTGACAATCTCCTCAATGTCGGGTGCCAGCATGCCGACCATGGCAGACGAAACGTCTTCCAACAGCTTGTAGATGATCTCGTAGGTTCGGATCTCTACTTTCGCTGCGTCGGCTGCTTCTCGTGCTTTGCGGTCGGGACGCACATTGAAGCCGATGATGGTTGCGTCAGAAGCATATGCGAGTTGGACATCGTTCTCGGTGATGCCTCCCACCCCGCGATGCACAACAGCGATGCGAACCTCCGAAGTCTCCAGCTTGCGGAGGCTCTCAATGACAGCTTCCAGCGACCCGTTGACATCAGCTTTGATGATGGCATTGAGAGTAGCCGTCTCGCCTCGCTGAATTCTGGTGAAGAGATCTTCAAGCTTGGCACCGCCTGACAGTGCGTGCGCTTCACGCCCCAAGTTGGAGAGCCTCTGCCAATGCTCGCGCGTGTCGGCCACGCGCCCGGCGAGCTTCTCGTTGGGTGCCACCGCGAAAGTATCTCCTGCGATGGACACTTCCGATAATCCCAGCACCTGCACAGGAGTGGATGGCCCAGCTTGGTCAACAGCCTCGCCACGGTCGTTGAGCAGAGCCCTGACACGTCCCCAAGAAGCCCCAGCGACCATCGGATCACCGACACTCAGGGTGCCTCTCTGCACTAGCACTGTTGCTATCGGACCACGTCCGATGTCAAGATTCGATTCGAGCACCACGCCACAGGCACGACCCTCAGGCGTTGCCCGCAGGTCCTCCACTTCGGCCATAAGCAGCATCTGATCAAGCAGTTCGTCAATGCCGTCACCGTTCAAGGCGGACACTTCGCAGTAGATATTTTCACCGCCCCAAGCTTCGGGCACTAGGCCTTGCTCAGCCACTCCTGCAACAGTTCTTTGAGTGTCGGCGTTGGGGCGGTCGATCTTGTTGACAGCCACGACGATCGGCACTTCGGCAGCACGGGCGTGATTGATGGCTTCGATGGTCTGGGGCATCACTCCGTCGTCGGCAGCTACGACTAGCACCACGATGTCGGTTGCGCTTGCTCCACGGGCTCGCATCGCAGTAAAAGCCTCATGTCCAGGTGTATCTATAAAAGTCACGGGCTTACCGTTGCGTTCAACCTGGTAAGCCCCGATGTGTTGAGTGATACCGCCTGCTTCTCCGTCAACCACATGAGTGTTGCGGATCCGGTCAAGCAGCAGGGTCTTGCCGTGATCAACATGGCCCATCACAGTCACTACCGGCGGACGCAAGGGTGCTTCACCCCCGTTGAGGTTGTCTTGGTCAGCCACGCCCAGAAGCTTCTGAAGTTCGGCTTCTTGTTCTTCACCGGGGTTGACCAGCCGGATCTCGGCACCGACCTCAGCTGCGAACAGTTCCATCATGTCGTCGCTGAGTGACTGAGTCGCGGTCACCATCTCACCGTGCTGCATCAAGAACCGCACCACATCGGCGGCGGTGCGATTGAGTTTGGGACCAAAATCTTGAGCGGCTGAAGCTCGCTCCACGACCACTGTGCCTTCAGGCACCGGCACATGAAGCGGCGTGTAGTCGGGAACATCAATGGGTTGGAGTTCTTCGCGTACTCGACGCCTGCGACTCTTGCGCCGTGGAGGACGCCGCTGAGATCGGCCAGGACCGCCTCTCCCACTACCCGGTCGGGCACTAGGTGCGGCAGCACCCGGGCGCGGCCCAACAGCAGGTCGAGGACCGCCAGTAGAGCGGGGAGCGCCAGTTGACCGAGGACTGCCAGCAGACCGGGGAGCGCCAGCAGGTCGAGGTCCTGATGTTGCAGGCGCTGCACTGCGACGGCCACCAGAGGGACGATCAGATGCCGGGCGAGACGATCCAGACTGCGGACGTCGCTGAGAGCCCGTGCCACTACCGCGCGAGGAGCCAGTTTGTGAGGCAGGCGGATGGAAACGTCTGGGGGGAGGAGGCGGCGGGATCGGTTTGCCTGTCCTAGACACCGGCGGGCTTGCAGGCTTGCCTGGTTGTGGTGAAGGCTCGCCAGCAGGAGCTTTCTGGCTGGGTTGAGTAGGCGACTTCGCGGGCTGCTCCGGCGGTGTTGGTGCAGGTCTGGGTTCGGCTTTGGGGTTTCGCTTCGACGGTGCGACACTGCCGCTTGAGGAGATGGTCGCTTTCGGTGCCGCCTTAGGTGTTCGAGGTGGGCGTGCTGGCACCGGACTTTCAGTGGCAGCCGACGGCGCTACTGAATCAGATCGCTTAGATGATTTAGACGATTTAGACGATTGAGATGATTTAGATGACGATGCAACATCGGAGACAGCGGAGGTTGAGGTATTCGTTTCAGCGACTCCGCTTGTCGGCTTGGCGACTGGTTTTGCTGAAGTCGTTGCAAGCTCGGTGGTGTCAGAGTCAGTGGAGCGCAGCGAGGATTCGGGAGCTTTCGCCGCAGGCTTGTCAGCCTGGGGCTCAGGCGACTGGTCAACTGATTCAGTGTCCTGTGATCCAGCATTGGCAGATGTCTCGGCCGGTGTTGTGACGTGTGCAGGTTTGAGCAGCCCGTCTTTCTCGGCTCGGCGACGGACTCGATCTGCTTGAGCTTCGACGATGCTTGAGGAATGCGACTTGACTCCGATGCTCAGCGCGAGACATAGATCAAGCGTCTGCTGATTTGTCAGCTGGAGCTCTTTAGCGAGCTCATGGACGCGGATCTTGCCTGGCAAAGCTGCCCCTTTCGATGAATCGTTTGATCAACTAATGCGCGACGCAACGACCCTAGGGCCTGCCTGCGGGTCATCACGCCTGTTGCAGCCTAGCGATCTCAGCCGGTCTCACCGCAGCCCTCACGCCCATAAGCGAAGGTACTGCGTCGTTTAGGCCTGCTCAGGCGCTTCAGAAGCAAGAGGTGACGCTGCTGCGCCCTCGGAAATCTCGGCAGTTTCAGCAGTCTCGGCAGTTTCAGCAGTCTCGGAAGTTTCGGAAGTGTGGTCCTGCGCCATCTCGGCCCAATCCGCTGCGCTGACTGCCTCTCCCCCGTCAGCAGGCTGCCAGAGCTGCTCACCGGTTTCGGGATTGGTGATCCATTCGCCTTCAGCCCACTCGACATCGCCGTAGGTTGCTTCTTCGGCAAGTTGAGTCTCGCTTTTGATGTTGATACCCCATCCAGTGAGCCGACTAGCTAGCCGTGCGTTCTGACCTTCTTTGCCGATGGCCAAAGAAAGCTGATAGTCGGGCACGATCACGTCGCAGTCGCCTGTCGTCTCATCGGGTCGGACTTCTTTGATCCGCGCAGGCGAAAGCGACTTCATCACGAATTCTTCAAGTTCGCTACTGAACGGCACGATGTCGATTTTCTCGCCGCGCAGTTCGTTCACCACTTGACGAACTCGGGCACCTCGAGCACCTACACAAGCACCCACAGGATCCACGTTCGGGTCGTTGGAATGCACTGCGATTTTGGTTCGATGGCCAGGTTCTCGCGCGCAGGCTTTGATCTCTACGATCCCGTCTGCTATCTCGGGAACTTCAAGTTCAAAGAGCCGTTTGACCAAGCCGGGATGGGTTCGACTGACCACAATCTGAGGCCCTTTAGCGGTTTTGCGAACTTCGACTATGTAGGCCTTGAGCCGAGTGTTCGAGTCGGGTCGTTCATAGGGCACCTGCTCGGCTTGGGGAAGCAGCGCCTCTACGCGACCCAGATCAAGAAGCGTGTAGCGGGCATCTGTTTGCTGGATCATCCCGGTGACGATGTCGCCTTCACGTCCGGCGTATTCTTCGTATTTGAGTTCACGCTCGGCTTCACGAATGCGCTGAGTCATCACTTGGCGCGCTGTCGCTGCGGCGATCCGTCCGAAGTCCTCGGGAGTGACCTCATACTCTTCACCGATTGGGTTGCCGTCAGCGTCAAGATCCTGCGTGATCACGCGAAATTCCATAGTAGAAGGGTCGATTGTCACCCAGGCGTATTCTCGGGCTTCAGGCAAGCGCTTATAGGCGGATTCCAAAGCATCTGCGAGGGCTGCGAACAAAGCGTCAACAGTTATGCCCCTCTCAGCCGCCATTGCTTGCAGTGCTTCCATCACCTCAGCGTTCATAGCAGTTCCTTTTGTTTGTCTCGGGTGTCTCGGGCGTCTTGTTTATCTTGTGTGTCTTGTTTGGCAGGTTGATTTTTGATGGTGTGTGAGTCTGTCGCATTGATTCGGCTACCTGCGCGCCTTTTGGCCCCACTCAAAAACAGTGCGAGCCGATGCCATCTGGACAAAATCAACATGATGAAGCACCCCGTCGGAGCACCTCAGATCAAAACCGTTGTCAACAACCTCTTCTATAGTGCCAAGCAATCGGCGAGGCCCGTCGAAATCTGCTGAAGTCTTGACCTTCACTTCAGCTCCAGCCGCTTTGCGGAAATGTTCGGGGGTTCGTAGCGGTCGCTCTAGGCCAGGGCTGGAAACCTCTAGTGTGTAACGACCGGGTATCAGATCCTGCTCGTCTAGGGCGCGTCCAAGCGAACGTGACAATTCCGCGATTGCTTCTAGGTTAATGCCATCTTCAGTGTCGGCCAGCACTCGCACTACCCCACCGTTGTACTCAACGTCGTAGAGGTCAACGGAGGCTGCTTCAGCTAAAGGGGCAGCGAGTTCGCGGACGCGATCAACAATTGCCATAACGCTCGCTGCTTTCGTCAGCTCACGCTGCTGTGGCGACGGATTTCCTCCACCAAAATCTCGGACTGGTTGGCATCATCGCCGAGTTCGTCAAGGTTGCGACGACGGTCCTCTTCTGCTGCTTGGCGCGCCTCATTGCGCGTCTGCTCCGCACGTTGCAGAGCAGCCTCTGAACCGTGCTCACAGATGAACTCGGCCCATTCCACCAGAGCGTCAACCATTTCATCTTCAGCCACGACAGCGATGTTCTCGCCTTTGACAAAAAGATGGCCTCGCCGGTTACCAGCAGCGATACCCAGGTCAGCATCACGCGCTTCTCCAGGACCGTTAACGACGCAACCCATCACCGCTACCTGCAAAGGGATCTCTCGCTCACCGAAAGCTTCCATAGCGTCACTAGCCACCTTGAACACATCAACTTCGGCTCTTCCGCAGCTGGGACAAGCGATCAGGTCAACATTGCGGCGCTCGCGTAGCCCCATAGCTTCTAGCAGTTGGCGGCCGCATTTTGCTTCGACTACCGGGTCAGTGGTCAACGAATAGCGGATTGTGTCGCCGATGCCCTCCGCTAACAGTGCCGCTATGCCCGCAGTCGATTTGACGATCCCTGGCGGTGGCGGTCCCGCCTCGGTCACCCCCAGATGCAGAGGATGATCGCAGGTATCAGCGAGCTGCCGGTAAGCCTCAATCATCAAAGGCACGCTCGACGCTTTCACCGAGATCTTCACTAGATCAAAGTCGACATCCTCAAAATAGGCGAGTTCGCGCATCGCTGAAGCCACCATCGCTTCGGGTGTCACACCGAACTCAGGGTGATACAGATCAGGATCAAGCGAACCACCGTTGACTCCAATGCGGATAGGCACGTTGCGGTCTTTGCACTCCCGGGCCACTTCCTTGATCTGTTCAGGTTTGCGGATGTTGCCTGGGTTGAGCCGCAAACAGTGAACACCAGCCTCCAATGCAGCCAGAGCCATGCGATAATTGTTATGTATGTCGGCCACGATCGGCACCGGCGAGCGCGGCACGATCCGAGCCAGCCCTTCAGCAGCTTCAGCCCTATTGCAGGTGCAGCGCACAATGTCAGCCCCAGCGGCTGCCAGCGCGTAAATTTGCTGCAGGGTGGCTTCATGGTCAGCGGTTTTGGTGACCGTCATAGATTGCACAGTCACTGGAGCGTCACCGCCAACCGCAACCTTGCCAACCATGATCTGGCGAGTCTTACGCCGCGGGATGCTCGTGGTAACTTTCACGTCTTCAAGCTTAGCTGAGCACCTTGCGCTGACGGTGGCAGGGGCTCAGCCGACGGTGACAGTGGCTCAGCCGAAGCTGACCGGATCAAAAATATCGCGTAGCAGCGCCACGACACCAACCATCAACAACACAGCAACAAAAGCGTAGGCGACCGGCAGCAGTCGTGCCGCGTCCACTCGATGAACACGTCCACCGAACGAACGGATCCGCTCATATGTGGCCACAGCTACATGGCCTCCATCAAGTGGCAGCAGAGGCAACAAATTGAACACACCGATGAAAGCATTCACATATGCCAGCAGCAACAGCACATCAACAGCGCTGTTGGAAGCCGCTTCTGCGCCGATGCGTGCAACCCCGTAGATCGACAGGATACGGTTCTCATCGGGATGCGAACTGTCTAAGCGGCGCAGTTCTGCTTGGCGGGCGGCTTGGGCACCGGTGGCTGGCTGATCATCGCCACGCAAGCCGTCAAAAGTGCCTCCGAGCCCGTCAGTAACAACTGCAGGGATAGCCAACAGCACGTCGCGTGTCACCAACAGGGTCTGACGCACTGACTCTTGGGCAGCACCCGCAACGCTCAATCCTTCGGCACGTAACTCCGCTGACACCCCAAAGAAACCTTGGACGGCTTCTGTCGGTGCAACAAAAGCGGTCATTATTGCGTCCTCAACTACCGCAGGTTGCCCTGTTCGAGTGTCAACAATAGTCATGTCAACGGGTTCGCCGATCCGGTCACGGCCGTATTCGGCAAGCTGAGAATACGTCGGTGCTCCATCAACTTGAAGGCCTTCCACCGCCAAGATCCGGTCTCCTTGGATGAGTCCGACAATCCCGGCAGCACCTTCAGCGGTGAGGCGTTCGCCGATAGTGGTTACTGTGCTGCGAGTCGTGCCTCCACGACGATAAACAACCTCTACCTGCTGGCCTGCCAGTTGCTGCACCAGCAACGAGAAGTCGTCGAAGCTGCTACGAGACACACCTGCCAACGAAATCAGTTCATCACCTGGCTGCAAACCGGCGACTGCTGCTGCACTGTCTGGTGACACCGTTGACAGAACCCAACTGTGACTTTCAGCAGAGTCAGGTGCTCTGCCAGCGACCCGTCCATCGCTGAGCAGCACCGCAAACAGCAGCGCAAGCACAAGAATGAAATGCATTCCCGACCCTGCTGTCAGCACCAGTAGCTTTCTGGGATAGCTCTGCTGGCGGAAGCTGCGCGGTTCATCTGCGGGATCCACCTGATCAAGGTTGTTCATCCCGACAATCCGTACGTAGGCACCGATCCAGATCGCTTTGATCCCGTATTCGGTCTCGCCGCGCCGAAACGACCAGAGACGCGGTCCGAAACCGATGAAGAACTCGCTCACCTTCATTCCAGTCAGGCGAGCCGTCACAAAATGGCCTAGCTCATGCAAGAAAAGCATGGCGACCAGCGACAAAACTATAACTACCCAGCCGCTGCCTGCAAAGATTCCTAATAGCACTACAGCCGCTACCAAAGCAGCGAGGCGTATTTGATCGCCCAATTGTTGCACCGAGTAGCTGCCGACCACGACCCTCAGACTACCGTTCTACCTGCTCAGCCTGCCACGCGCGACACTAAGCTTTTAGCAATCCGGCGGGCGTCGGCATCAGCTGCAAGAACTGATGCAACGTCACTCGCTTCTGCGCCAGGCCACTGCTGTAGTGCTGCGTCCAACAAAGACGCTATGTTTGCCCAGCTGATCTGTTCATCTAAGAAGGCCTCTACTGCCACCTCGTTGGCGGCGTTAAGCCAGGCTGGAGCGGTTCGTCCGGCTCGGCCAGCCTGAAAGGCCAAATTCAGGCAACCGAAAGCCTCAAGGTCGGGTGGCTCAAAGTCGAGTTGCCCTAACTGTGACCAGTCAATGGCACCATATGGGTGATCCAGCCGGTCGGGGTAAGCCAGCGCGTAACCGATACAAAGGCGCATGTCAGGCTTTGAGAGCTGCGCCAACGTCGCTGCGTCGCAGAATGTCACCATCGAATGCACGATCGACTGCGGATGCACCACCACCTTGATCTGGTCATAGCACACCCCAAAAAGCTCATGCGCTTCAATCACTTCAAGGCCCTTGTTCATTAATGTGCTGGAGTCAACCGTGATCTTGGGACCCATCTGCCAGGTGGGGTGCGCCAGCGCGTCTGCGATACTCACTTTCGCAAGTTCTGCTGAGCTGCGCCCGCGGAAAGGTCCGCCACTAGCAGTCAAAACAATCTCAGCTACCTGATCTGGGCTGTCAACGGCTCGCAAACATTGGTGAATCGCACAATGCTCAGAGTCGACGGGAATCAACGTCGCTGCTGAACTGCTTCGCACTCGTTGCACCACTGGACCTGCTGCTATCAACGACTCTTTGTTGGCCAAGCCAAGCCTTTTACCAGATTCGAGAGCCGACAAAGTCACAGGCAGTCCCGCAAAGCCCACCACAGCGTTAATGACGGTGTCCGCCACCGATGCGGCTGCAGCCATGGCATCTGCTCCCGCTAATAACTCCACCGTGTCGGGAATCATCGCAGCCAGCTCAGCTGCCCGAGTTGCGTCAGCGATCGCCACCACATCAGGGCGAAATAGGCGTGTCTGCTCAGCAAGCAGATCAACGCTGCTCGCAGCGCCTAGAGCTGCCACCCGATATTGCTCAGGCTTTGCTGAGACAATGTCAAGGGTCTGAGTTCCGATTGAACCAGTGGAGCCGAGCACGGCGACTGTTGTCGTCACGGATTGGCCCTGTCGGTTCTAGTGCCTTGTCGCAACCGAATCGGTTCAGGCAACGATAATCCCGGCCATTAACGCCACGTAGTAAGCGGCTGGCAGCGTGAACAGCATGGCATCGAAACGATCAAGCACCCCTCCGTGACCAGGAAGTAGCGCACCCATGTCTTTGATGTCAAGATCACGTTTGAGCAGCGATTCAGCCAAATCTCCAATCGGCGCTACCACTGCCACTACCACCGCCAGCAGCATCGCAGTCCAGAAACCACCTGGACTGTCGGCAATAGGAGCAGGCAGTCCCGTTAATCCCATCACCAAGCCAACCACGATCGTGACAACAGTTCCGCCTATGAGTCCTTCCAGGGTCTTGCTGGGGCTGGCCTGAGATAATGGAGTACGTCCCGCGGCCCGTCCGACAGCCATAGCGCTCACGTCATGGGTGGCTGTAAGCACAATCACTGCGGTGAGTATCCCAGTGCCGTGAGTAGGGACTTTCAAAATCAGAGCTGCATGTGAGCCGAGAACACCAATGTAGGTCACCACAAATACAGTCACTGCAAGACCCCGAACCGGCCCTTCAGCGCCCACTCCGGTGAGATACCAAAGCGCACCGAACACCACTGTCAACACCAGCACTACTGCTATAGCATCAACACCTCGCCAATATGTGGCTAAAGGCATAGCTACAACTCCGACTAGACCCAGAATCACCGCTGGCTGATAACCCGCTACTCTGACAGCGCCAAGCAACTCCACAGCAGCCAGGCCAAGCACCACTGTCGCTACGACCAGAGCCGCAGCAGGTCCTATCTGCAGAGCTACCAAGATCACAGCCGATAAGAACACCCCAACCAGCACAGCCATTGGGGTATTGCGCCTATCTGCTGCCATTGCAGTTGCTGCAGCAGGCACCCCTTGATATGTCGGTTGATCCTCATATCCGAAGAAGTCTTCGTTGCCAGCTGTTTGCCCTATCGGCTCGCTGGGCTCCATTGGGGGCAGCATTTCTGAGGAGTCGTCCCAACGCGGTGCGGAGCCGTGGTCAGGCCATACGCTCTGAGGGTCGGGAGACTCCTGCAGCCTCGGCTCAGAGCCGCCAGCAGGCACTTGACCTGAACCCCAAGCTGGGTCATCAATATCATCACCGAACACTGATCGCCCAGCCAGCACACCAGCATCATCGTCCAAGTCGCCAGGTTCCGATGATCTGGGTGCCTGGTATCGGGTGTAGTCGTCTTGATCGCTCACTTCTTGGATCCTTTCACTTCCCGGCTTTGCGTATCGGGGATTTTCATAGTTTCAGGCTTGTGTCTCATACTTCAAGCAGTTCTTCTTCTTTGCTGGCTAGAGCATCGTCAATTAGTTTCTCATGATCGCGGGTGATGTCATCGAGTCTGTCGCAGGCGCGTGCTATGGCATCTGCTGAGACTCCACCGTCTTTTTCGATCTCGTCAAGGTCCTTGCGAGACTGGCGGCGCAGTCCTCGTACCCGGTGGCGAGAGTCCTCGGCCATTGATCTCACAAGTTTGGCGAGTTCACGGCGGCGCTCATGTGTGAGTGGCGGGAATGACAGCCTGATAATGCGCCCATCGTTGCTGGGCGACAAGCCGAGTTGAGACTGCTGTATGGCGCGTTCAATGGCGGCAGTGTTGGCAGGGTCGTGAGGTGTGAGGATCAGCTGACTGGCTTCGGGTATTGAGAAAGTGACCAACTCTCGCATTGTCATCTTCACACCGTAGGCCTCTACCTGGATGCGCTCTACCAATGCCGAACTAGCCCGACCGGTTCTCACGGTAGAGAACTCGCGCTTTGCCGAAGTTACGGCTTCGTCCATCCGTTCGTCAGCATCGGCTAGCACCATACCGATTAGCTCTTCGCTCATGGATCGGGCTCCTCTGAAGCTACAAGCGTACCCACCTGAGTCCCGTTCAGCAGCGACTGTAGGTTGCCAGCCTGCATCAGATTGAAGACCACGATGGGCAGACGGTTGTCCATGCATAGCGTGATAGCGGTTGCGTCCATCACATCAAGTCCCTCATTGAGCACCTGCAGATAGCTGACACGCTTCAGCAAAGTGGCATCGGGATCAATCCCAGGATCGGCGGTGTAGATGCCGTCGACACCGCTGTGAGTGCCTTTGAGTACTACTTCGGCTTCTACTTCGGCGGCGCGCAAAGAAGCTGTGGTGTCAGTCGTGAAGAACGGGTTGCCGGTGCCTCCAGCAAATATCACCACCCGCCCTTTCTCGAGATGGCGGATGGCTCTACGGCGAATGTAGGGCTCAGCGATCTGTGCCATATGGATCGCTGTCTGCACTCGTGTTGGTTGGCCCAGCTGCTCCAAAGTGTCTTGTAGCGCCAAGGCGTTCATCACCGTGGCCAGCATCCCCATGTAGTCGGCTTGGGCACGGTCCATGCCGGTGTCGGATCCTTGAGCGCCCCGCCACAGGTTGCCGCCTCCAACAACGACGGCTATGTCCACATCAAAAGCCTCACGCGCTTCGGCAATGCCAGAAGCGATTACTCTTACGGTTTCAGCGTCTATTCCAGTGTCGGCACCGCCAGCGAAGGCTTCACCCGAAAGCTTGAGCAGCACCCTCCTCCAGCGAGCAGTTCGCCGGTTCAGTGCAGCATCGTCAGGCACGCTCAGTCGCCGATCAGCACCTGCACGAAACCGACGATTGATCCGCTGCCGATGCTGTCTTTCACCGGCGTCTTCTCACCGTGCAGACCCTGTTCAAGTAGTACACGCTCGGCGTACCAGCCGCGCATTCGACCCTCAACAATCTTTTCCCAGGCTTGCTCGGGCTTGCCTTCGGCTTTGGTGATCTCAAGCAGAGCCGCCCTCTCGCGTGCGACTTCATCTGCGCTGACCTGATCCGCACTCAAGAACTGCGGCTTGGCGAATGCTATGTGCAGAGCCACCTGATGTAGAGCCTCAGCAGCAACACCGCTGCCTTCCACAACAACAGCGTTGATGCCGCGACCGTCTTGGCGGTGGACATAAGCATCAACAAGATTGCCTGCGGCAGCTTGCACAAGCCGAACCTCGCCGATCTCAATGTTCTCTTTGAGAGTCAACTTGAGATCCTCAATCGCTGTTGTGTGCCGTTGCACTGCATCAGGCCCACCCGAAAGAACCGCTTCGGCGAGTTTCTGCACTAGAGAAGTGAAGCCTTCGTTTTTGGCTGAGAAATCGGTTTCGCATTTGAGTTGCACGACTGCGGCGGTTGTGTCGGTGCCAGCCACCGCAATCGCGCCTTGATCGTTGTCGCGTGTGCTGCGAGCGCCAGCTTTGGCTAGGCCTTGTTCTCGCAAGATCTGTCGAGCTGCTTCCATGTCGCCGTCGGCGGCTGTGAGGGCCTTTTTGGCATCCATCATTCCTGCACCGGTGGCATCGCGCAAGGTCTTCACATCACGGGCTGTGACCGCCATCATCATTTCTCCTTTTCTTGGGCGTCTGTGTCTCGGCCGTCTGTGTCGGCAAGCCCAACAGTCGCTGAGTCCTCGGCGGCTTCGCTAGGTGTCTCAGACTCAACCTCTGTCATGTTTTCAACCTCAGCCACGTCCTCGGTTTCAGCAACCATCTCAGGCTCAGAGCCTGCGGCTTCACTAGTGGCAGTATCAGCCTCAATTTCAGTAGCCATCTCAGGCTCAGCGGCCTCAGTTTCTGCAGCATCACTCTGAGCAGCAGGCTCAATGACCTCGGTTTCGTTAGTGACAGCATCAGCCTCAGTTTCAGCAACCATCTCAGGCTCAGAGCCTGCGGCTTCACTGGCTTCGGCGAGCCGTGCTTCGCGCTCTAGGGCTTCTTGACGCGCTTCGGCTTGAGCCTGGGCTTGCTGCTGAGCGACTTCTGCTTCTTTTAGCGCGTCCCGAGCTTCGCTGTCGGCTTCGGTGCGCTTGGCGTGAATGAACCTTCCTTCAAGCACTGCGTCTGAGATGACGCGTGCCATGAGCCGCCCGGATCGGATGGCGTCATCGTTGCCGGGAATGGCGTAATCAACCAGGTCCGGGTCACAGTTGGTGTCTACTACTGCCACAATCGGCACGTTCAGCTTGCGCGCCTCGGTTACCGCAATGTGCTCTTTTTTGGTGTCAAGCACAAACACTGCGTCAGGTGCCGACTCCATGTCGCGGATGCCCCCAAGGTTGCGTTCTAGCTTCAGCAGTTCACGTTCCAGCAGCAGCGCCTCTTTTTTGGGCATTGCCTCAAACTCACCGGAGTTACGCATCCGCTGGTACTGCTTCATCTTGGCAATACGTTTGGCGATGGTATGAAAGTTTGTAAGCATTCCGCCTTGCCAACGCTCGTTCACATAGGGCATGTTGCAGCGTTCAGCGAAGGACTGCACCGAATCCTGTGCCTGCTTTTTGGTGCCGATAAATAGCACGGTTCCGCCTCCGGCCACGAGATCGCGCACAAAGATGTAGGCACCCTCAAGATGCTTCAGCGTCTGACGCAGGTCGACGATGTGGATTCCAGCTTTGTCGCCGTGAATGAAACGTCTCATCTTGGGGTTCCAGCGGCGTGTCTGATGGCCGAACTGGACTCCGGCTTCAAGCAGTTGCTTCATGGTTACTACGGCCATGACTTATGTCTTCTCCCGGTTCTGCGTGGCCCGCGCCGGACGCCGAGGCGACCGGGTGAAGGCGCGGGTTGCGAAATGATTCGGCGATGTCGCTCAACACCGTCGGACCCACGAGGGTCAATTTGTGAGTCTACGAGTGCGCTCGCCAGACTGCGCTCAAAAATCTGGCTAGCGATGGATTATGGAACCTTGAGAGCCGAGACTCGTGACTGTTCATCTAGCTGCGCTCAAAAATCTGGCTAACGATGGATTATGGAACTACTGCTGCGATGGGCTAGCCGTTTGTCTCATATGGCACTAGTCGTATCCGTAGGCGTCTTACGCCGATGTATGAGCCAGGATCGCGATAGTCATCGTTGAGTCGCACCCCGAAGTGGAGCCTGTCGCTAGCGATGCCCACCGGCGTGCCGCGTGCCACGCGAGCCCCGACACGCACAGTGATTCGCTGCAGATGTGAATAGCTGCTGCGAAGCCCTGCGCCATGGTCAATGGTTACATACAGTGATCCGGCGACAGCGCCAGCGAACTGCACGACACCAGATGCAGCGGCTCGTACTACATCTCCAGGCTCGGTGTCGTATTCCAAGCCTCGATTGCCGGTGCCGTATGGGTTCTCAGGCATCCGGAACGGGTCAGACACTGGCGCATCAACCGGCGGGCGAAAGACCGGTGGCTGATACTGTGCCAGCAGTCCGGCTGCTGTAGGTGCCGCCACAACCGTCAAGACGGCACTCACGACGCTCACAGCGATCAGCGCCACCGCGATTCTAGAACCAGGATTAGTTCTGAAACCGGCATTCGTCATGGAAGTCATATTTACATGATATATATGTAAAGATGCGGTAAAGCAACCCGCGTTAGAATTTTTGATGTTATGGTCTTGAGCTGGCTAATCTTGAACGGGCTTTGCGCAGCCGTGACAACGTTTCATCCTTGCCTAGAAGTCGCAGCGGCATCCATAACGGCAGCCCAGCGGCTCGGCCACTGACCGCCACCCGCACTGGTGCCTGAGACCGCACCCGCACACCATGCCTCTCGCTCAGTTCGTCACCCACACTCATGACAATGGCCTCAAGACGCTCAGCAGAAGTGAAGTCGTCGTCGGCGAGGCGCTCCTCCACCGCCTCAAGCACCTCAGCCGCGGCCCGACCCTTGACAATTGATTTCTGCCAGGCCTTGTCGTCGTAGCTGACTTCGTCGCTCAAGATCCAGTCGATCCATCCTTGCACTTCATCAAGGCGTGCGATGCGCTGCTGAATATCTCCGGCTAGCGACTCCACAACGCTGCGGCTGCTAATGCTGCTAGGGCTGCTGCTTGCAGCAACGCTGCTGTCACGGTTGATGTCGCTGCTGGTGATGAACGGGTCGGCTGAGGCTGCGAACTGCTGAGGCGTAAAAGACTTGATGTAGCTGGAGTTGATGTGGTCAAGACGCACAGGATCAAAGAATGCAGGGGCGGGTTTCACGGCATCAAGATCAAACAGTTTGATGATCTCATCAATGGGGCGTATCTCGATCTCGTCAGGCGGCCCCCATCCCAGCAGCGCCAGATAGTTGACCATCGCCTCAGGCAGATAGCCCCGGCGACGGTAATCATCAAGAGAAACATCGTGGCGGCGTTTGGAGAGTTTGCGTCGCTTGTCGTCCACTAGCAGCGGCAGATGCGCATACACCGGCGGCGAGCTATACCCGAGAGCTTCACGGATCAGCAGCACCCTCGGAGTGGTGTTGAGCAGGTCTTCACCGCGAATTACATGGCTGATCGCCATGTCGTGATCGTCGACTGCGTTAGCCAAATGAAAAGTGATTGACCCGTCACCTCGGCGGATCACAAAATCTTCTAGCGACTCATTCGGGAAGCTCACCCTGCCACGCACGACATCGTTGACGACGGTTTCGCCCAGGTCGGGGCATCGGAAACGCACTACCACCCCTGGCCCGTCTGCCACATTGCGGTCACGCGACCAGCCGTGATAACCGACCGGCAAACCCGCCTGCTTGCAGCGTTGCTCAATATCGTCGCGGGTCAAGTCACAGAAATAGGCAGCGCCACAGTCAAGTAATTGCCGCAGGGCGGCCTGATGCATTTGGCTGCGGTCTGACTGGAAATGCGGGCCTTCGTCCCAGTCGAGCCCTAGCCAACGCAAAGGCTCAATTATGGCATCCACATACTGCTGAGTCTTCAGCGCTGCGTCGGTATCTTCGATTCGTAGCACCATCTGCCCGCCGTGATGGCGTGCATACAGCCAGTTGAACAACGCGGTTCGAGCGCTGCCGACATGCAAGAACCCGGTAGGCGCAGGCGCGAAACGTACCCGTGGCGTAGTCACCCGCTGATCATACGCGCACAGCACCATGGACGACATTGTCACAGCCCTTTGCTAATGTTGAAAACAGCTACTGACTGCCAAGCTTTAGGAGCGATCCCATGTCGAACCTGCCCCCTCCCCCACCCGACGACCCAAGCTTCTCC
>JAPYNU010000016.1 GCA_028283245.1 Candidatus Aldehydirespirator catecholifindens
TTTGAGAAATTCTTGTAAATAAGGAAGGGTTCTGCATGGGCCGACACGAGAAGCGATTGGAGGCAATCAGAAATAATCCGAGCGATGTGGCCTGGACAGACCTTGTCAACATCTGTGACGTATGCTTTGGCAGATCGCGACGAGGCAGAGGGAGCCATTTGATATATGACACGCCATGGATGGATCACCCAGTGCTGGTCCTGCAACCTCGCAAGGGCAAGGCCAAGCCCTATCAGGTGCGTCAAGTGTTGAAGGCTATTGATCTTATGGAGCAAGTTGATGGATGAGCATGATTATCGTTATTGGACGGAGTGGTCCGAAGAGGACGGCGAGTGGGTCGGCCTCTGTGACGGTTTTCCGTTAGTCAGTTGGCTTGAGTCAGATCGAGAAGCTGCCGAGGCAGGAATCCGGGCTGTGGTTGCTGAGATAGTTGAGCACTTGCGGGTGCAGGGCAAGTCGCTTCCTGACCCTAGTGTGAAGTGGCCTCCGCGGCTGCTGCACGAGCGTACTTAGTCCAGATGGTTGGTGATTGCCTCGTTTAGGTTGTCTATTACCGGGACTGCGACTGTGGCAGCTGCAGTCACGCTTGGGAGTGCTCAGCGCGCCTGCAGGTTCGTATGTGTTGGAGGGATTGATCCAGTCTTGCAGCGATATCAGCTAGCTAGGTAGGCAAGGGGCTTCAAAATGCCGCGAACCACTAAGACCATCACTTTCTCGCTACCTCCCGATATGGCTGATCGGGTGGACGAGGTGATGACACAGCAGGGGCTCTCTCGGAGCGAACTCCTTCGCGCGGCAGTAATTCGGTACATCAAAGAATGCGAGTGGCGCGATCTGATGCAATACGGTGAGCACACGGCCAGACAGCGAGGAATCGGTCCTGAAGAGGTGGCGACTCTCGTTGAGGAGTATCGGGCCGAGTTCAGCATGTCTTGAATATGAGGGTGGTTCTTGACACGAACGTGATCGTTTCGGGTCTGAACTTTCCTGAATTCGGGCTGTGGTTGCTGAGATAGTTGAGCACTTGCGGGTGCAGGGCAAGCCGCTTCCTGAACTTGGTGTGAAGTGGCCTCCGCGACTGCTGCAGGAGCGTGCTTAGTCTGGATGGTTGGTGAGTGTCTTGTTAAGGTTGTCTATGACCGGGGCTGCGACTGTGGCAGCAGCGGTCACGCTTGGCAGTGCCAGAATCTCTTCGGCTATCGCTTTGTCTGTGGAGTCCGCATCGTCTCGGCTTAGCAAGTCTTGAGCCCAGTCAGCGACAGTGGGTGCTAGGGCTTCTACGCGTGCCGTGACGTAACCGGTGACCTCGGTGACGCTGATGTTTTTGACGGTTTGTTGAACGAGCAAACCGGTTGCTAGCCCGACGAGTAGTCCAGCACCGGCTGGGCCCCCGGCAGCGGTGATAGCTGCGATCGCTCCCAGCGACGCGGCTGAGGTAGCAGCACCTTTGAAGGCACCGTCTGCGAGGTCGCTGTAGTCGCCGCTGAGACGGGCCTTGTTGAATGACTGAGCCGATGCCGCGACTGTGACTATCAGTAGCAGCGGGTTGAGCCCCACCGCCGCCGACAAACCCATGCCAGCAGCCATCTGCGCGAACTGCTCGGTGTCGGCTCGGTTCCAGTTCAAGGCGACCGCCACCACGCCTATAGATGCACCAAGCACCTCGCTTGCGTCGAATGTGTTGATGTCGTAAAGCCACGCCTTGGGGATGCCCAGATTGCTTTCGAGAGTTTGAGCCACCGAGTCAAAGGTCGGCTTGTCCCAAGTGGCAAGCGGTAGCCCCCGTTTAGTGGACACATCACGCAACAGTGCCTCCATGGTGCCGATCGTCTGGCGTGTGAACGTGTCGTCAATGGGCGCTTCGCTGACTGCTTTCACTGCACCGGTGATGGTGTGACCACCGTCAAAGAGCCGGTGATAGCTGCCGCCCATATCAGAGCGCAGCAGCGGATCCAGATATTTAGCGTCTAGCGCCTTGTCGTATAGCGAAGCCGGGCCCGACACTACTGACTGCACTATCTGGTTGATTTGCGTTCCTGCTCCGACAATGACTCCTTGGACGACACCTGCGGCTGCGGCACTGCCACTTATTGTTGCCCTGGAAGCTGCTCCCACGCCGTCGGCGACGGCCTCAGCAGCGGTCTTGATGCCGGTGGTCGTGGCCTGAACTGCGGCTTTAGCTTTATCACGGATGCCGTCGTCTTCAGTCTCTTCATCTTCATCTGAGGAGCTGTCGGTGTTGTCGTCGCTGTGCAAAGTCGGATCATCGTCATCTTTGACTGTGGCGATGTCGTCGGTGCTGATGTTGGTGTTGTTGTCGTCCATGCTGCTGCCTTTGATGCTGTCGATGTTGTTGCTGCCGCCCACGGTAATGCTGTTGATGTCTCTGGTGTCAGCTTGTCTCTTAAGTCGTGGCAGTCGTTTCCATGTCTGCGGAACCTGCAATACACGCCGCTTGCGCTCAGGGTTGGTCATGTGCTGGGATCGGGGAGTTCGCTATAAAGCATCTGGTCACATCGTATCAGGGCATTACCATAAGTCATCTATGTTACCAGCCTGGAGTGAGCCCTGCTGAGAGCAAAAAGCCATCGGCTGAGCAGCCTGCTTCTTGTAGATGTGAATCCAAGGGAACTACAAAGGCAGAGCCATGGGAGGTGACAATATCTCCTGTTATCATTGGGCCAAGATTCCCTGTCCATAAATAGTAGTTGTTCCATAAAGAGTTAGTATCAGCTTTGAAGCGCACAAGCGGCCGATGCAGTCGAATCACTAGCCGATCAAAGTCTTCGTCTTCGTATGGTTCGCCTGAATCGGTCAACGGAACACCATATACGCATGGCGGCTCTATAGACAAAATTAGATTCATACCTACACTATGACGGTCTCCAGGCATATCCCATGATAAACCCGCTAAGAGTTGGCTTCTTGTGATATCTAGCGCTGGTTTTTCATTGTAAGAGTCTGATGACTGCATGGACATAACATAGAAAGGCACATTAGCAACACATCCTATTTCCTGATACTCGCCGTCTTCGCTGATGTTATCTGGGTGATTGTACACCTCGAAGAACTCGGTGCTAGCGTCTAAATCTGAGTTCCAATATTGTTGCGAACGTCCACTACCTACAACCACTACTTCATCGCCGTTAGACATTGGCCCATG
>JAPYNU010000017.1 GCA_028283245.1 Candidatus Aldehydirespirator catecholifindens
GTCTGGGTTGCCTGAACCGCACGGCTGGGTTTCAGCGTTCGCAAGCTCTGAGGTCATCGCGTTACAGTAGTCGTCATGCTTGAAGCTGAACTTGTCAACCGCACTCTGGCCGCTGCGATGCACACAGGTGCCGATTTCGCTGAGATCTTCGCAGAGGACAAAAACTCCACCTCTGCAATCCTTGACGACGGACGAGTCGAAGAGGTGGTAACCGGACGTGATCGCGGTGTCGGGATACGTGTCGTAGCGGGGGACACCACAGGGTTCGCTCATACAGCCGACCTGAGCGAGACCGGTCTTGCGTCTGCGGCTTCGGCTGCTGCTGCTGCGGCACGCCAAGGAGGCGGCGGCACTCGCACAGTGACAGTCTCGGATTTGCGAGTTCCCGCGCGCCTAGAAGTGCGCATACCTCCCGAAGAGGTCTCAAAAGATCGCAAAGTGGCGCTGCTCACCGCGGCAGATGCAGCAGCACGCAGCAGCGACTCGGCAATCACGCAGGTGTCAGCTCGTTACGGAGACGGACGCCGCCGAGTGCTGGTGGCTGACAGTGATGGGCTCTTCACCAGCGACGAGCAGGTGCGCACCCTGTTCTCGGTGTCTTGCGTGGCCACCGGCGACACCGGCATGCAAACCGGTCGCGAATCCGCTGGACGAACCGCCGGATTTGAAATGTTCGATCGCTACGACGTGGAGGAAATGGCTCGTCGAGCCGCGCAGCGAGCTTTGACGAAGCTCACAGCCCAACCCGCGCCGAGCGGCACGATGCCGGTAGTAGTGGGTCCCGGCGGCGGCGGAGTGCTATTTCATGAGGCTTGCGGTCACGGCCTAGAGGCTGATCTGGTAGCCAAGTCAGCTTCGGTGTTCGCAGGCCGCATAGGCGAAAAGGTGGCGACTGAGATGGTCACCCTGGTCGATGATGGCACCATGGCAGGGGAGTGGGGGCATTACGGCATTGACGACGAGGGCAAACCCGCGGCGCGCAACGTGCTCATCTCCGAAGGGGTTCTCACCGATTACATGTGGGACAGGCTGCGGGCTCGCAAACACGCCAGAGCCAGCTCAGGCAATGGACGTCGTCAGAGTTATCAGCATCTGCCTATGGTGCGAATGACCAACACTTTCATTGAGGGAGGCGACACTAACCCAGACGACATCGTGGCTGACACCAGTCACGGTGTCTATGTGGCGCAGCTTGGCGGTGGACAGGTCAATACTGCCACCGGCGATTTCGTGTTCGGAATGACTGAGGCCTACCTGATCGAGAACGGACAGATCACTGCGCCGATCCGTGAAGGCAACCTGATAGGCAACGGTCCCGAAGTGCTGACACGCATCGACGCTTTGGGCAACGATTTCGCGATGGGTTCGCCGGGAACTTGCGGCAAGGACGGTCAGGGCGTGCCCGTGGGCGACGGCACACCAACGCTGCGGGTCACGGCACTCACCGTTGGCGGCACCGCCGCCTGACAACCCAGCTTCAAGCCCCGCGTGCGCTTCAACGGCGAACCAGAGCCGGATATGTCAAATCCACGCAGCCTGCTGGAGACAGCCGAGCGGATCGTCGGCTGGGCTGTCTCAGGTGCCGAAGTTGAGGCTTACGTGGCGCGTGAGCAAGAGACAGAGGTGCGCGCCTACCAGGGCGAGGTTGAGTCGCTGACCTCAGCAACTTCGGTGGGGGTCGGGGTGCGGGTCGTGCGTGACGGGCGGCAAGGTTTTGCTTACGCCGCAACTCTCGACGAAACAACATTGCGTGACACCTTTGATGAGGCTCTTGACAATTCCCGTTTCGGCAGTGTCGACGAATACGCAGGTGTCGCCGAACCTGACGGCGTGGAACCGGTATCACTTGACCTCTATCGCAGTGATTTGCTGGAGTTCGCCAGCGAGGACAAGGTGGCTTTAGCGCTGGAACTTGAGCGAATTGCTGTGGCTGCTGATCCGAGGGTTACCGCGGTGGAGTCTGCCGAATACGCCGACACGGTGTATGAAGGCGCAGTCGCCACCTCTCGTGGAGTAGCGGCTCAATCTCGCGAAACCGGCTGCTATCTGGTGGCCTACACCCTGGCATCAAACGACGATGAAACCCAGACCGGTTTCGGGTTCTCGGTGGGTCGCTCGCCCGGTGAGTTGATGCCAGATAAAGCTGGCAACGAAGCGGCCGAGCGAGCCACGCGTTTGCTCGGTGCCACCAAACCCGAGACTTGCCGCCTCACCGTGGTGCTAGATCCGTATGTGACTGCCCAACTGCTAGGCATTGTTGGTGCCACGCTCAGCGGCGATGCTGTGCTCAAAGGCAGGTCTTTGTTTGCTCAGCGGATGGGTGATGCGGTGGCGGCAGAGTCTGTCACGCTTGTTGATGATGCCACCGACCCCGAAGCTTTCACCGCTTCGGCTATTGATGCTGAGGGTTTGGCAACCCGTCGGGTGCCGTTGATCAGCAACGGCGTGCTGCAAAGTTTTCTTTATGACAGCTACACGGCACGACGTGCTGGTGTTAGTTCCACCGGTTCTGCTGTGAGAGGCGGTTTCAAAGGCACCCCTGGTGTTGGCGCGCATGCTCTGCGGCTGAAGCCGGGGCTTCGTAGTCAGGCCGAGATCGTGTCCGGCATTGATGATGGTTTTCTAGTGCAGGGTGTGTCGGGTCTTCACAGCGGAGTGAACGCTGTTTCGGGCGATTTCTCTGCGGGTGCTGAGGGGCTGCGCATACGCAACGGCGAAATCGCAGAAGCGATCCGTGAAGTCACCATCGCCAGCACTATTCAACGCTTGTTGCTTGATGTCACCGAAGTTGGTTCAGACTTGGAGTGGCTGCCGATGAGCGCGGCCGGGGTGTCGTTGGCTGTCGCGGATGTCACCATGTCAGGTGCCTGATCAACTTCACCTTCTAGCAGTAAGAGCCGTCGCTAGACGAAGGCAAGTGTTCACCTTCTAGCCTCACGACAGTGCCGATCCTGCATGCCGTCGTGCTGGGCGTGGTCCAGGGCTTGTCTGAGTTCCTGCCCGTCTCTTCAAGTGGGCATCTGATCCTGGTTCGTTGGCTGTTTGGTTGGGACGAACTCACAGGCGATGAGGCCACAGCTTTTGATGTTGCTGTGCATGTGGGCACTCTGGTCGGCGCTGCCGCTTATTTGCGTGCCGACATCAAGATCTACGTTTCGGCGGCTCTGGCCCCGCTGTTCGGCGACCGGCGTCTGAGTGCAAACGGGCGAGTCGGGTGGTCGGTGGCGATCTCAGCGATCCCGGCGGCGTTTGTGGGAGTTGTCGCCGGTGATGCTTTGCGGGGTTCTGAGCGTGTTGTGCTAGTGGCGATGGCACTGATCATTTTCGGGCTGCTGCTGGGAGCATCGGATCGGCTGTCAGCGCGCCGTGAACTGCATGACTTCAAACCGGTGCATGCGCTGCTGATGGGTCTCGGGCAGGCGCTGGCTTTGCAGCCGGGGGTTTCACGTTCGGGTGTGGCCATCACAGCGGCTCGCGGGCTTGGCTATGACCGATCCGCAGCGGTGCGTTTGGCGTTTTTGATGAGCTTGCCGTTGATCGCTGGTGCGGGTGTCTACGGTTTAGCCGGTTTGAGCATCCCAGAAGAGCTTTGGCCAGCGCTCGGCTGGGGTGCCGCCTCTGCGATGGTTACCGGTTGGGTGTCGGTGTGGGCGACGGTGCAGATCGTTAGCCGCGTCAGCCTGCGACCGTTTGTGGCTTACCGGGTGCTGGCCGGGTGTGCAGTGCTGCTGCTAGTTGCTGCTGGCATTCGTTGAGGGCACCAGCACCAACGTCACTCCGCCGGTGAACAGAGCATCGACAGTGGCATCAACTTGAGCTTCGGGTATCGCCACCACTGTTTCACCGTCGCCAGATTCGACTATCAACGCTCCCCGCACGACAGCAGCACCATCAGCCACTGCGTGAACATCCACACGGTTATGAACCGCGAACGGCTTGCCGGTGAGAGGAATGGGAACGCCGCGAGTGCCCGCAGGCAGCATGGCGGCAGGCCCTGCAGGCACTGCAGTAGTCGATGTCGGCACGGGTTCGGGTGGGTCACTTCGCAGCGAGATCACCACAATTAACGCTGCTGTGCCTGCTGCAGCCCAGCGGATCCAACGATGCCGATACAGCAGTGCTTGAACCCGGGCCACAGTCACACGACCATCGAAAGCGCTGGTGCTTGACAGTTTTGTGCTAGGTCTCTGAGGTCGCTGAGTTCGCTGTGATGTTAAGTGGCTTGGCTCGCAGCTGTGAGAGTTTGAGGGTCGGGTGGGATGCATCCTCTGCATTTTCTGCCTTCTCGGGTGATCGGCGTGCCGCAGCGGCCGTGTGGATTCTTTGCGCCCGCGTGAAGCGAACGCCTTGGTCGCTCTAGCGACGAGGCGGATTGATCAGATCCGCTTGTTCAACGATCAGCAGGCTCACAAAGTTAGCTATTTCAGCTGAGGCCTGCCAGTAAGTTTACTTGGAAGACGGTGAGGTTGCTCCAGCTTTGGCCTGCGAACCGCTGGAACTCGACTTCGAGGCGGCACCTGATGACTTGGAGTCGCTTGTTTGCGTCTTTGCATCCGAAGCCGACGACTCTTTTGAGGATTTTGAGTCTTTTGAGCCCTGCGAGTCCGACTCTGAGGATTTGGACGACTCTGAGCCTTTAGCCGACTCCGACGAGGACTCCTGCTCTTTGCGCCTACCTGAAGATGATGAGCCGTGGTCGTTCTTGTAGAAGCCGTCACCTTTGAAAGCGATCGCTACCCCGCTAAACACTTTCTTGACGGGGCCTTCGCCAGGCGCGACGCAAGCAGCCGGTCCGTCCTCTGAAGGGCAGAGATTCAGCGTGTCGTCGCTGAAGGATTGCCGCACCTCAAACAGTGTTTCGCAGCGTTCACAGCGATAGTCGTAGACAGGCACGGGGGCGAAGGATACCCCTATGCGGTTTCTCTGCGACTGTGCCTTGTGCCTAGGCTTCAATAATGAGTTCTAAACAGCGACACAAGAGCTTGTTGCGAGGCATCCAATGATCCCGCTTTCAGAAGCTCGCGACCATGTCTTGTCAAAGGTTGAGCAGTTGGCACCACGCCAAATAGCGCTTGAGCAGGCTCTAGGACTAGTGCTGGCCGAGCCGGTTCATGCATCCGATCCGATCCCCGGTTTCGCCAACACCGCCATGGACGGCTACGCAGTGCAGGCCGCGGACACCAACGATGTTCCAGTTGAGCTTGCGGTTGTGGGAACCATCGGCGCTGGTCATGATGGCAACCTGTCGATAGGTCCAGGCCAATCAGCACGCATCATGACTGGTGCCCCGCTTCCCGAAGGTGCCGACGCTGTCGTCAAGGTCGAGTCAACCAGCCCCAACGACGCTGGTGACCGTGTGCGGGTGCAAGAACGGGTTGAGCCCGGCAACCACATCCGTTATCCCGGCGAGGATGTTGCTGCAGGCGAACGCGTGCTTGAGGCGGGACTGATGGTCACACCCGGACGTGTCGGGTTGCTGGCTTCGGTTGGTGCCTATGAAGTGGCGGCGTTTCCCCGCCCTCGAGTGGGGGTGCTCTCCACCGGTGACGAACTAGTCGACACTGCCGTGCCACTGTGGCGTGGTCAGATCCGTGACACGAACCGTCGCATCTTGTTGAGCTTGGTGACAGAAGCCGGTTTCGAAGGGGTTGACCTAGGCATCGCTCGTGACTGTCCTTCTGAGATTGAGCGGGCTTTTCGGATTGGGGCAGCCGACTGTGACGCGGTGCTGTCATCAGGGGGCGTGTCGATGGGTGATTACGACTACGTCAAGGTGGTGCTTGATCAGATCGGCGACATGCGCTGGATGCAGATAGCCATAAAGCCAGCCAAGCCTTTCGCGTTTGGTGTTATTGATTCGGTACCAGTATTTGGGCTGCCCGGCAATCCGGTTTCGTCAATGGTGAGCTTTGAACTGCTGGCCAAGCCAGCTCTGCGATTAATGGCCGGGTTCGGGGCTGATGACCTGGGTCCGAACATCGTGAAAGCCGTATTCGGTGACGACCGGTATCACAGCGACACCAGAACCCATTACATGCGGATGGCCGCTCGCCGTGATAGCAGCGGCGCGTTGCATGTCACCAGCTCTGGCGGCCAGGGTTCGCATCAGCTTGCTGCCATGACCCGAGCCGACGCGCTGGCGATAATTCCAGCGAATATGGCGGTGAGCCGAGGCGACCTAGTCGATGTGATCATGCTCAACACCAGAATCTGATCACTTCCTGATCACTTCAAGACAGTTTCACAACAGCTTCACGGTGGTCGTCATCTCTGCGCCGGTGCGGGTGACGATCTTCACGGCGACTGTATGCCCTTGTTGTGGCGGTTCAAACGGTTGCGAAACGAGCCCGCAGAGCGCTTTCTCGGCATCGTGGTCAAGGGTTTTACCTAGAGCTTTGACAAGGTTGCGGGTGGGGAGGTCTTTACAAGCGGCGCGTTCTCTGTCGGCGTGAGTACTTATATTTTCACACAGTAGTGAAGTTATTTGATTGAAAAATAATCCTTTGTCACACACCTGCACTACTCTGCTGTGCATGGTTTTGCAAGATGCTCAACAAGCGGTCGCCGCCGCCAGGCGGATGCTAGCTGTGGTGCGTGATGGTGCTGTGGCATCTGAAGAACTGCGTGCCGCACTGGAGCAGACTCGTGTGTTCATAGCTGCTGGGCAAGAGTTCCAGAGGACTGCCGCTGAGCTGATCGCCGCGCGTGAGCATCATGGTGATGGTGGTGCAGAGGTGCTAGCCGTGTCTGCTGGTTTCTCGCAAAGCGAAGCGCGCGGTCAACTTAAGACTTCGCAAGCGATACGCAAGGTTCCGAAACTGCATGACGCTGTGCAGTCGGGTGACGTTTCGCAAGCAAACGCTCGCAGGTTGGCTGACGTGATCACCAAGACTGGAGCCGATGCGGTTGCTAGTGATGATGTGTTGTTGAAGCAAGCGTCGTCGCTGCGTCCTGAGCAGTTTCAACGCACCGCGCAACAGTGGATCAACGCTCATCAGGCTGATAACGGTGCTTCTGAGCGTGCTCGTCAGCGTGACAGACGGTATTTGCGGTTCTATGACAGCGACGATGGCATGATCGCGATTCATGGTGAGTTTGACAAGATCACCGGCACACGAATCCATAACCGCATACGCCACATCGCAGGCAAATGCTTAGATGGCGACAAAAAACTCCCCAAGGACGATCGCCGCAAATTCCCGCAGTGCATGGCTGATGCCCTAGAGCACATCACTACCAACACCAAGAGCCGTAGCACCGCGCTAACTGCTGGGGGCATCAAACCGTCAGGCAATACCGCAACTGGCAGCAAGAAGAGCGATCACATCTGTGACTGTGGAACGGGCCGCAACCCTGAGGGAGGTCGCAACCTTGAGGGAGGTATTGCAGATAGCTGTGGTTGCGCTGCTAGCGGCAATGCTGAACAAGACGCGGGTGGTGGCTGGGTGGCTGATATCACGTTGGTGGCTCATGTTGATGATGCGACTGGTGAGTTGATTGCTGAGCTTTCCGATGGATCACGTTTGCCTTCTTCGGTGTTGGAAGAGTTGTCGTGCAACACCCGTTGGACTGGTTTGGTGTACGACCGTATTGGTGACGCGATCTGGCGCAGTCGATCACGGCGAACAGTCTCAGAGTCTCAGTGGCAGGCATTGCTCGCTGATTATGGAGGCTGTTTTCATTGCGGTGCGCCGCCACAGATATGTCAAGCCCACCACATCATCCCGTATTCTCAAGGTGGCGCGACCAGCGTGAAAAACATGGTGATGGTGTGCTGGCACTGTCACCACAAAATCCATCACAGCAACTGGCGTATCGAAACCCATGATGACGGTCGCCACACCCTGCACCCACCTAGCAGCCAGGGAACACAATCCCGATACGGGCCAGCCCACGCAGAAGACCCGCCAGCAGAACCTCCAGCGCGCCGAGGGCGATCACCACCTCAAACCAAGATCAGAGCAAACCGTACCAAGGCCAGCGCCAAAGCCCCAGACACTAGACGAGCAGAAAGGAGCAAAAGTCGGAAAGCCAGAGACCCAACCACGGCCACCCTTTGGTGATCAGCGCGCTGGGTTGCTCAGTGAGAGGATGAGCAGGTTTTGGAGATTCGGTCTCGACCAAGTTGTAGTGATCACCGTCGCCCCTCAGAAACAGTCAGCTAGAACTGAGTTAGGTGAATCAATGCCTGTCTCACTTTGATCTCAAATGTGAAGTGCCACTTTGCTCGCATTCGTGTAAGCCCTCATACGGTTGCGCCGTTAGCCTGCTTCGTAGATGGCCGACCAGCTCATTGACTCATTTGGCAGAGTTCACCGTGATCTGCGTATCTCGGTTACTGACCGCTGCAACTTTCGCTGCACATACTGCATGCCAGCCGAAGGGCTCGACTGGACACCACGCGAACAGCTGCTGACCTTTGAGGAGATCACTCGCATCGCCCGCATCATGGTTGAGCGCTATGGCGTCAACGGCATCCGTCTGACTGGTGGTGAACCCACCGTGCGGGCCAACCTGCCGGAACTGGTGCGAATGCTGTCGCAGTTAGGCACCGACTTGGCCTTGACCACCAACGGGGTGGCTTTGCCGCTGCTGGCTGGAGAACTGCGCTCTGCCGGACTCAAAAGAGTCAACTTGTCGTGCGACTCGCTTCGCCCTGAGCGTTTCGCCGAACTGACGAGGCGTGATGATCTCACCAGAGTGCTGCAAGGTGTTGACGCCGCCTTAGCAGCCGGTTTCGACCCTGTGAAAGTCAACTGCGTGGTGATGCGAGGTGTCAACGATGACGAGGTTGGTGATTTCGTGGATTTCGGTCGCCGAAAGGGCATTGAGGTTCGTTTCATTGAGTTCATGCCCCTTGACGCTGACGGTATGTGGAGCAATGATCTGGTGGTTCCCGTTGACGAGATCTTGGCTCTCGTGCAAGCGGCCAGTCCAGTGACACCGATTCAGCGAACTTCGGCACCAGCCACCCGTTACCGCTTTGATGATGGCTCAGGCACCGTAGGGATCGTGTCTTCGGTGAGCGACTCGTTCTGCGCAACTTGTGATCGGGTGCGTCTCACCGCTGACGGCCAGTTCCGCAACTGCCTGTTCGCGGTTGACGAGACCGATCTTCGCGCCCTGCTGCGATCTGGTGCGAGCGATGACGAGATAGCTGTCGCACTAGAGCAGTCGTTGGCTTCAAAATGGGCGGGTCATCAAATCAATAGGGTGCATTTTGTGAGGCCTCACCGTTCGATGTCACAGATCGGCGGATGACCAGCGAAGAGACCCTCGCGGGTTTCACCCATCTCGACTCAGCAGGCCAAGCGCGTATGGTGGATGTTTCTGAGAAACAGCCCACGCTGCGTCGCGCTGTTGCTAGGGGCCGGGTAACCATGCAACCCGAAGTCGCCCAGGCCTTGCGCGCTGGCACGATCAGCAAGGGCGATGTTTTGGCTGTGGCTCGGGTGGCTGGCATTCAGGCCGCTAAACGAACCTCGGAACTGATCCCTTTGTGCCATGCGCTGGCTTTGAGTTCAGTTGCCGTGAACTTCGAGATCAGCGAAGCAGCAGTGAATATCGAAGCCACCGTTGAGACTGTTGACCGCACCGGTGTAGAGATGGAAGCTTTGACAGCTTGCAGTGTCGCGGCTTTGACGATCTATGACATGTGTAAGTCGCGTGACCGTGCTATGACCATAGGCGACATTGCACTTTGGGAGAAGTCAGGCGGCCGCTCCGGCACTTATCACCA
>JAPYNU010000018.1 GCA_028283245.1 Candidatus Aldehydirespirator catecholifindens
GCGATTGAGTCCAATCGACAGCAACAACTACAACTCCGCGCAGCTTGACGTGATCAACCTTCTCGGCGCTCAAACCCAGCAACGCCCCAGCTTCGACCCATCGCTGCGTGACGAACTGCGATCAAATCTCGAAAAAAATCTGGCACCGCTGCTCGCTGATATCGACCCCAAGCAACTTGGCGGCAACGGCGTCCACCTCAGCAAACACAAACTCAACCAGGTGATGGGGTGCGAGCAGAAGTTCTTGGCCGAACAAGCCGAACCGTTCGAATGGTCGCCTCCTGTTGCGAGAGGCACGATCATGCATAAAGCGATCGAGCTTTCGGTGCATTGGCGCAAAGAACCGGTGGCTTTGGATCTGGTAGATGAAGCTCTTGCCAGCCTCGAGAACGCCGACAAGAGCATCGCCGACTATTTAACCAGCTGTGGCGAAACCGAGCGAGCTGAGTTGCGGGCTGAGGCTGCAAAGGTTGTAACGCATTTCATGGAGTGCTTCCCGCCGCTTAAACCCAAGTGGCGGCCCACAACCGAAAGCCCAATACGCGCCGAACTGCTGAGCCGCAAGTTGGTGCTGATAGGCAAACCCGATCTAACTCTCGGGCAGCCCGAAGGCAGCGTGGCTGGCAAAGTGATCATCGATTTCAAAACCGGCAAGTTCTCCCCATCACACCGCGAAGACCTGCGGTTTTATGCGCTGGTCGAAGCTTTGCGAATCCTGCCTCCCAGGCTGACGGCTACCTACTATCTCGACCAAGCGAAGATGCATCACGAGGAAGTGACCCAAGAGTTGCTAGATGCGGCGGCGAAGCGAGTCATTGACGGTGCTGAGCGTTACCTGGATCTCCTCTACCGAAAGCGTGAGCCGACGTTGTCGCCGGGTCCAGCCTGCAGATGGTGTCTGCTTCTGCCTGACTGCGAAGCAGGCACCGGCTACCTCAAAGGGGCCGACGACTCCCCCGAGTTTCCTTGAACAAGATCACTACAAGCCGGGTCAGCATCGCCAGCATCACCACAAGCAGCATCACCACAAGCAGCGTCAACGACACCAGCATCACCACAAGCAGCGTCTGCGTCTGCGGAGCCGTCGCAAGCGGTTTTTCCAGCAGGCGGAGCCACTTCCATATCCAGATGACGTAGCCAGCCTCGCATGTGAAGCAGCACAGCAGCGGTGATTAGCAGCACTCCGTATACACCGAAAGCTGGTCTAGGACCGAGCATCTCAGTGATTTGACCCAGCATCAGTTGACCCACCGGATTGGAAGCCATCAGCACCATCACATAAAGCGACATCACCTGCGTGCGGCGAGCTTCATCCACCTGCAGTTGGATCGCAGTGTTAAGAGAACTAGCAGCAGCCAAATGAGCTGCACCGATCAGCATCAACGGCAGCAAATACGTAACAAAAGTGGGTGCCAAAGCCAGCGCCGCTACCGCCACCCCATATAAGCGAAGCGACACCCGCACAATCCGCGATCTCGGCACTCTGCCACCTAGCGAAGCCACCAGAGGCGCTGTGGCAACCGCGCCGATTCCAACCATTGTGAGCATCAACCCGAAACCGCCGGGACCGCGGTTGAAGACGTCTTCAGCGAACACCACCGTCATCACTTGGATCGGCAGCCCTAACGCCCCGATCAAGGCTGCCGCCGTGAAAGCGACCCGCAGACTCCGGCGAGCTCTCACGTAACGGACCGTGTCGGCAATGTTGGAAACTAGGCGCATACTCACAGCGTTAGTGGTTGTAATCGGGGTGTTGGATTCGATCCTTGCCAATACCAGCACTACCACCAACGCTCCCGCTGCGCTCACCATGAACGCCACAGAAGGTCCTGCCCCAGCCACGGTTACGCCACCCAGCATCGGACCTATTAGCCGCGAGCTGTTGAACTGCGCCGAGTTCAAGGTGACCGCATTAAGCAGCAACTCCCGTGGCACTAACTCACTCACAAACGCCTGCCAAACCGGCAGGTTGACACCGCCGACCAGCCCTGCGGCACCGGCAAGCGCTAGATAGGCGCTAGGCGAACGAACTCCTTGCATCCATACCAGAGCCATCACCGCAGCGATCAGGCCCATCAACGACTGCGAAATCATCAGTATCTTGCGTCGCTGATGCCGGTCGGCCACCACACCCGCCACTGGTGCCATCAAAGCCATCGCCGCGAACTGCGAAAAACCGGCCATCCCCACCCAGGCGGCGCTGGAGGTCAAGTCCCATATCACAGCCGGAAGCGCAACATATTGAAACCAGCGAGCGGAATTGGCAGTAACCCCACCCAACCAGAAACGGCGATAGCCGCTGTGGCTGAATGAGGCGAAAGCCGCGGCAGGCATCATCGCACCGTAGCCGCAGGTTGCCGTTGTGATGCCGAACACACAACAGGGTTACGCCAAAACAACCACAGTCAACAGCTACAGACATCCAAGCCGTGCAGGGCTACAAACACGGTGCTGGCTGCATAATCACTGCTCCGAGCGGCAATACTGCAACCTATGGCTTATGTGACGGTTGAAACTTCACAGCGTGTGGCACAGATCACGCTGAATGACCCCGACAAGCGCAACGCCATCAGCGGGGCACTTAACGGCGAACTAGTAGCTGCACTTGACGAGCTTGAGCCTGATCCCAGCATCGGAGCCTTGGTGGTGACCGGTGCCGGTAAATGCTTCTGCGCCGGGGCGGATCTTGATGATCTGCTAGCAGCGCGTGCCACTGGAATCACCGACATTTATGAAGGATTTTTGCGTGTGGCGCATTCGCCCCTAGCAACGGTGGCCGCCGTCAACGGTGCCGCAGTGGGTGCAGGTATGAACATGGTGCTGGCTGCGGACTTGGTGCTGGCGGGGCGACAGCAAGCGCGCTTTGATTCGCGTTTCCTGAAGATCGGCTTGCATCCTGGTGGAGGCCACACTTGGCGTCTGCGTAATGTCACCGACCGCAGCACCACCATGGCAATGGTCGTGTTCGGCGAGGTGCTGACAGCCGAACAGGCCCACAGTGTCGGCTTGGCTTACCAAGTCGTTGACGATCACACGTTGCTGCAGAATGCACATGAACTAGCCGCCCGTGCCGCAACAGCTCCCAAAGAGCTTGTGGCACGCACCAAAGCGACGATTCTTTCACTTGATGAGATACAGGACTCCCCGGCGGCTGTCAAGCATGAACTGCATCCGCAGCTCTGGTCGATGGATCAGCCTGCCTTCACTGATCTGGTGCAGAAACTCCAGTCGCAAATCACTTCTGCTGCAAGCCCTAGATCTGGTTCCGACTGAGCGAACTGTGAGCTAACCGCGGTGGCTCACCTGACTTTGAGCCGCTACCGGCTGGGGTGCTATCCATCTAGTAATCAACTCTTCGCAGCGCATCCGCCACTCTTCTTCGGTGATAGCGAAGCGGTAATGATCTTCCCACACCCCGTTTATTTCCACGTAGCGTTTGGCTAATCCCTCATAGCGCAGTCCGAGCTTTTCAACTACACGCAAACTGGCTGTGTTGCGCGGCACTATCGCCACCTGCAGCCGGTGAAGCCCTAGATCCTCGAACGCGAAACGGGTTGCCACTACCAGAGCTTCAGGTGTGTAACCGTTGCCAGCGACAGCTTCGTCGATCCAGTAACCGACATAGCATGACTGGAACGGTCCGCGCTGAATTGACGACAAGTTCATTTCACCGTGGAAACGTTTGTTGATAAACACTCCGAATCCGTAGCCGGTGCCGTGCTGGCGTTCACGCCGTCGAGCATTGCAACGCTCCGCGAAAGCCCGTTGATCCTCGCCAATATCGGGGCGCCCAGCAATCGGTTGAGGTTCCCAGCGCCTCAAACGTTCGCGGTTGCGGCGTCGCACCTGTTGCCATGCAGCGAAGTCCTGTCGTGTCAGCGGACGCAGCAATACTCGCCGTCCGAGCAATGTGCTCACGTCAGCGCACTCTAGTGCCAGAGGTTCAGCAGCGCCGCATCTGAGAGTCGAGCAGTTCGAGGGCTACCCCGTCAAGCAGGTCGCTTTCAGACACGATGCATTCGTCAACCTCAAAGAAGCGCATGATTTTTGCCAGAATGCACAAACCGCCGACGATTACATCGGCCCGGTCGGGGTGCAGCCCAGGATGATGCATCCGATCAGCCAGCGAATCGGTGGCCAATGTCCGAAAAACGTCCTCAACGGCACTGTTGAGCAGCCTGAAATGATGTATGCGCTCGCGGTCATAGGTCTGCAAGCCGATCTCAACGGCAGCGACAGTCGTAATAGTTCCAGCCACGCCCACCATTCGCCATCTTTGAGCTAATTCAGGAACGGCCGCCACCGCATCATGCAGATGAAGCTGTATCACGCTGAGACACGCAGCGAGTTCCTCAGGCAGCGCAGGATCATTTGCGATGAACATTTCGGTGAGGCGCACGCTGCCTATGTCAAGCGACACGGCTTGGCGACATTCAGTGTCACCGAGGCTTAGTTCGGTGGAGCCGCCGCCAATGTCAACCACCAGCCACGGCTCGTTGCTGCTATCGGGCGGCAGATCACTAACAGCGCCTCTGAAGGCCAGTTCGGCTTCTTGGTGTCCCGACAAGATCTGGGGAACTGTGCCCAAGATCGACCCTGCTTGATCAAGGAACTCTGCACTGTTGGATGCGCTGCGCACAGCCGAAGTAGCAACAGCTTTCACCGCCGACGGCTGTTTAGCGTCGATCTGGCAGCGGAACTGTCGCAGACACTCCAGGGTTCGATCCATGGCGGCAATGTCAAGTTGTCCTGTGCTGTTGACTCCGGCACCGAGCCGGGTTATTTCGTCTTGACGCACAGCGGCGGGCTCTTGGCCGTCGGTGATCAAAAGCCGGGTGGTGTTGGTGCCGCAGTCGATCACGGCCACCGTTTCGCTGTTCACTGGACATCCCTGCGGCTCGGGACATCCCTGCGGCTCGGTGCTGTCTGTTCAACGCTGCACAACAATGCGGAAGCTTCTAGGCCAAGTTGGTCGGCCACCCAGCGGCCCACTGGATCATCACCGCCAGCGAGATGCCAGGCGTAATGAGCGTGAAG
Organism: Candidatus Aldehydirespirator catecholifindens; assembly: GCA_028283245.1. GTDB lineage: Bacteria > Actinomycetota > Acidimicrobiia > Acidimicrobiales > Aldehydirespiratoraceae > Aldehydirespirator > Aldehydirespirator catecholifindens. The sequence continues at coordinate 5,038 of JAPYNU010000018.1, forward strand.
GCATTTCACTCCCCGGCGGGTGCCGCCAACTCCAGCTGAGGGTCGCGGGCCTTGATGATCTTCAGCTATGGCAGAGTCACGCTCGGCTGCGTATCGAGCGTGAGCTTCGGCCAGTTCGATGGGGTTGACGGCTGCTTCAGCGGCACGCACTCCTCCGCCGGATTCAAGGCGCGACACCAGCAGACGCAGACGTTCACTCACCAGCCAGTAGCGAGTAGGCATGGGCCGTCCGTTGCTGAGTATTGGATCGTTGCGGATCACTGCGGGCGTGCCCGCCGAGTCTCTCACCACCACCACGAAACCGCCTTCGGGCTCGCGTCCCAGAAGCGCCTTAACCGCTGCTGTGTCGGCGGCGTTGTTGCTGTTGACTACCAACGGCCGGGGCCACAACCCAAAGTTATCGAGGCGTTATACCGCTACTATCAGCACCACGACGACGATCACCACCGCCACCACAAGTATCGCTGGCACTAGACGCTTCATCATCGGAGCTCCGGCAACGCTGAGAATGTCAACTGCCTCGACTTCCTTGACTTCAGCAGCCGCTGTGGGGCTCGGGGCGGCGGGAGCGTCGGCTGCCTCAGATGCAGACACGGCTTCATGCTCAGCATCTTCGGCATTCTCAGTTTGCTCAGCCTGCTCAGTAGTAGAGGCATCGGCTGCCACCAATGCAGCAAGATTGTCAGCGAACTGGCCCATCAATTTGCGGCTCACATCGGCTAGCACTCCTCTACCGAACTGTGCCACTTTGCCGGTAATCGTGAGATCAGTCTCGACATTGACCTTCGTAGAGGCATCACTGAGAGCTTCAAGTTGCACGGTGATCTGCGCGGAGGCGTTGCCAGCACCGCGAGTATCGCGACCGCTCGCCGACATCAGCAGCCTGTGAGCGGCATCATCACGCTCAGCGAAGGTGGCTGTTCCCTTGTATTGCGAAGTGATCGGCCCGAGCTTCACCTTGACGAAGCCCTCATGCACGTTGCCGTCACTGCCGGTGAGTTGAGCGCCGGGCAAACAGGGTGCCACACGCTCCACATCTGTCAGCACCCCCCAAACCTTGTCAATTGGATGAGCTACCTCAAAAGAGTCGTTGAGTTCCATTTTTTTAGGTCCTCCAGCGTGTCGATGTCGTCGGGATTACCTTCGCAGGCTATCGCCTTCACGAGTTCAGGCCTGCGTCGCAGCAGCACGCGACCGCCTTCATCACCCGACAGTGGCAGATGGCTCCACAATGCGGCACCGATCTTCACGGGAGGGCGACGGGCACCGTTGAACTCAGCCACAGCGAGATCACTGTCGGCGTGTCCAATCGCCACCCACGCCTCGGTAGGCACACCCGGCTGATCGCCGCAACCGAACACTACACCTCGGTGGCCTCGTGAACCTGCGTAATTGACCGCAGCAGCCAGAGATGTTGCTTGCCCCTGTTGCCAAGCCTCGTTGTGCAGCACGGTTACTTCATCGGGCAACACTCCCAGCAGATCCACCGCGCCCATCACAACGATCGTTTCATCGAGATCGGCAGCCAGAGCTGCGTCCACAGCCCGTCGTACTAAAGGCACGCCATCCACCTCGCAAAGCAACTTGTGGCGCTGCCCTGCGAAGCGCTCCCCGGCACCGGCAGCCAGCACAACAGCAGCCACGCCTAGCGGCCGTTCGTTGCTATGGCTTTCGTTGCTGTGGTTTTCGATCACTGGGCCAGTTTGCCCGCCCACAGAGCTTCTGACACTAGCCCTCTGGTACCAGCAACGAAATCAAGTAGCCGTGTCCTAGTTGAAGGCACCACAAAGATATGAGTTGCATAGCTAGAAGATTGAAGATACACTAGACGACACGCAAGTGCCGGAGCAGCACCTCACCGGTCTCCAAAAGGCGTGGAGGTGCCACTCCGGCACTTCGTATTATTACATGAAATATCACTGATATTAACCTGGGGTCAGCCAGGGATATCTGATCAGTCGTGTATGGGGCCGGTCGTGTTTGAAAGCGCCTCGGCTTTGCGGCCACTGCGCAAAGCGATGATCTCTGAGACGATGGAAACAGCTGTCTCTTCGGGTGTGGCTGCTCCGATGTCAAGCCCTATAGGCGACCTCAGTCGAGCCAACTGCTGCTCGGTGACCCCGGCCTCAATCAGGCGACGGTTGCGGTCGTCGTGGGTGCGGCGACTGCCCATCACCCCGATATAGCCGACTTCGGTGCTCAGAGCAGAAGTGATAGCTGGCACGTCGAATTTGGCATCATGGGTCAGCACACACACTGCATCGCGAGGGCTGAGTTGCTCGGCCACGTCATCAAGTAGTTGGTCGGGCCATGACACCACCACTTCGTCAGCCATCGGAAACCGTTTAGCGGTAGCGAATACGGGCCGTGCATCGCACACAGTCACCCGATAGCCGAGAACTTTCGACACTTTGGCGAGCGCTGAGGTGAAATCAACCGCCCCGAAGATCAGCATCCGCGGCGGCGGAGCAAACGACTCAACAAACACAGAAACCTTGTCATCTGAGTGTTCATCAAGCTCAGCGACCGCGTCAGCAACAGCAGTATCGGATTGCCCGGCGTGACCAAAATATTCGCCTTGTTTGGAGTAGCTGCGCAGACCTGAACGCCCAGCGATCAACTCACCGCGTGTGTCTCTTTGCACAGCGCGGTTTAAGCCTGCACTACCCAATGAACCAACGGTTTCCAAGCCTTCGCGACGTACCAGCATTTTGGCACCTCGGCTAGGGCTAGGGCCTTCGACCACGGTGACGAGCGCCGCCGGGGATTGCGATACCAAATCGGCTTTGAGCGCATCATGCACCGGCCCCCAGTCGAGAGGCTCCAGATACAGGTGAATCGTGCCGCCGCAAGTCAAACCGACAGCGAACGCTTCATCGTCGCTGTAGCCGAAAGTTACGATTCGTGCCTCGCCGGTTTCGATCACTTCAAGAGATTCGCTGACCACAGCGCCCTCCACGCAGCCGCCCGACACCGAACCAACCACTTCGCCGGCTGCGCTCACCGCCATTGCCGCTCCCGGTGCTCGCGGTCCCGAACCCTCAAGGTCCACTACCCGAGCCACCGCAGCGGGCGTGGCTGATGACCTCCAGCGATCAAGATCGGCAAGAATCTCTTTCACGGACGCACCCCAACTGCCGGCACTTCAGGCACGCCTGCACCTAAAATTGTGAGACTAGATCTGCTGTTGGTTGAGTTTGTGAGCACCAGTTCCGCTAAGCGTTCCAGCGAATCCAGATTATGTCCCTCCACAAAATCGTCAACATACGGAAGAGCTGCGGCCATGCCTCGCGCCAGCGGCGCGTAACCAACCGAGGCTTTGAGCGGGTTCACCCACACCACCCGGTGAGCCACCCGAGCTAGGCGTTGCATCTGTTCTGACATGTCGTGAGGGTCGCCACGATCCCAGCCGTCAGAAAGGATCACTACCACCGCGCCTCTAGCCATCCCCCGACAACCCCATTCGTCGTTGAAGCATCCCAGGCCTGCTCCTAGGCGAGTGCCGCCGCTCCAGTCAAGCACCGAATCCGACGCAGCGCGCATCGCCCGATCGGGGTCACGCGACGACAGTTCGCGTGTCAGACGAGTCAGCCTCGTGCCCAGTGCGAAGGCCTCAACCCGGCTACGGCCTGTCACCGCTGCGTGCAGCAAACGCAGCAGCGCTCGGGCATAGCGCTCCATTGACCCCGACACATCAAGCAGCAGCACCAGCCGTCGCGGCCTGAAACTGTTGACACGTCGCTCGATACGCACCGCTTCGCCACCAGCACGCATCGCGGCACGCACTGTGCGACGCATATCAAGATGGCCACTGCATGTTCTGGCAGGTGCCAGTCGCCTGCTGGGTCGTAGAGGACCACCGAAACGCAGACGAGACATCAGCCGACGGGCCTCTTCGAGTTCTTCGTCGCTGTAGTCGGCAAAATCTTTAGTTGCCAGCGTCTCTGTAGCGCTGTAACGAACTGTCATCACGTCGGCGTTGCTGTCGGGTTGCTCTTCATCGCCGCTGTGATCATCATCGCCATCATCAATATTAAGCATTAGCGGAATGCTCAACGGTGTCGTGGGGCCAGCGATCTTCAACGCTTCTCCCATCCAGTAACTGCCAAACACCGCGTCATAGACATCCACATCTTCTATGCAATGCACCAGAGCGCAGCGGCCTGCGGTGTAGAGCGAACTGCGGCTGCTCACATCGCACACCGACAGTGCTTGTGCATACAGCAACGTAGAGGCGAGCGGAACTTCTAGACCCGCCCGGCGCAAAGCGCTTGCAAAACCCACCGCCACATCAATTGGGTCTGCAACACCGCTAAGCGACTGGTTGCTCACAATCCCGCCGACGCAGGCTCAGAACCTATTGATCCAGACTCAGACTCTCTCACAGCAGCAGTTCCGGCATCAGAAACGATCTCAGCCAGATCGTGCTCCAGCACCCGGTCACGGTCTTCGCGGTATTTCAGCAAAGCCCCTAAGGTTGCCGACGCTCCCGCCAAGTCAAGCTGAGCTCCGCCGAGAAGATTCAAAGCTCGTGCCCAGTCGATTGTTTCAGCCACGCCTGGGGGCTTGTAGAGCCCTACGCTGCGGATCGCTTCGGCAGCATGAGCAACCTCACGGGCCAGAGTCTCAGTTACTTCAGGCGCTCGCAGCCTGATGATCTGCGCCTCGCGTTGCGCTGAGGGATGCTCCACCCAGTGATACAGGCAGCGTCGCTTCAACGCGTCGTGAACGTCTCGGGTGCGGTTAGATGTGATCACTACCACTGGAGGATTACCAGCTGTGAAAGTACCGATTTCGGGAACGGTTATCGCATAATCCGACAGCACCTCTAGCAGAAACGCCTCAAACTCGTCGTCGGAGCGGTCAACCTCATCAACCAGCAGCACTGCTGGGGTGCCGCTGGTTGAGGCGATCGCTTCCAGCAGCGGACGCCGCACCAAAAAACGTTCGCTATAAAGCTCGCCGGATAGTTCGGCTTCGTTGGTGCTGCGAGCTTTACCGGTGGCTTCCATAGCGCGCAGATGCATCAGCTGTCGGGCGTAATCCCATTCGTAGACGGCCTGCGACGCGTCAATGCCTTCATAGCACTGCAGGCGTATCAGCCGACCACCACCCCAATCTGCGATCACTTTCGCTACTTCGGTCTTGCCTACGCCTGGCTCACCCTCCAACAACAAAGGACGCTTCAGCCGCAGGGACAGATAGATGGTCGTGGCTAGCGCCTCATCAGGCAGATAGGAGTTGTCGCGTAACCCTTGCGACACGTCCTCCACGCTCGACACAGCTCGCAAATCAACCGCTGACATCGGCTTGAGCATAGAGGTCGCTGTGACTTGCTTCGCGAGTGCGCACAACACTAAGGGCCGCTACGGCTCTGCTTGCTGCCCTCAAATCGCCAGGTAGGGTGCCAGAGTTTCGGCGAGATCATCAGGTACGCGCACCGGTCTGCCGTTGTTGTCTGTGATTGCGGCTCGCAACTCTTGACGGGCCAGCACTTCGCCATTGCGCACTATGCGCTGACGCCAAATCGACGATGCCCGTTTGAGTTCCACCACCTCAGTCTCAACGGTCACCGTTTCGCCAGCATGCACCGGGCGTTCAAAAGATGTGTTGATGCGGTTCACAACGAACCGATAACCCCGCGCTGCGAAGGACTCCAAATCCAGCCCAACCTGCTCCAGCAACTCCACCCGCCCTGTCTCAAAAAACTGGATATATACGGAATGGTTCAGATGCCCGTAGGGGTCTAACTCATAGAAGCGGACTTTGATGTGGTGGCGGTGAGCAGTCACAGGACTTGCAGGCTGGACGAAGAGTCAGTCGGTCGGCTACGGCACTCTGTCGCGAGAGACACAGCCTTCAAGCCCAGAAACCGAGTAAACCTCAGTTCCAGGGGTCACGTAAGGTCCGAAGCAAAGCGCTTCGCGGCGCACCCCGTCATCGCTGGTACGCCTGGCGATCTCGCCTTCAAGGGCGGCTATCTCGGCATTGAGTTGCTGGTTGACGCTTTCGGCTTCTTGTTGTTGATCATCTTGTTTGATCCAGGTGCGCACCGACGAAGCCCCCAGAAGCGAAGCCGCGGCTGCGATAACCACAACCAAGCTCGCTAGCAGCAATCGATGCCACCACGCTGATCTCATTACCTAAACCTCAGAACCGATCTTCACTGACAGCGCTTCACGACTGCGCTGTGACAGCAGGTGCTAGTGCTGCACGACCGCGGTAAGCGGCGGATTCGCCGAGCTGTTCCTCGATGCGCAGAAGCTGGTTGTATTTCGCTACTCGGTCGCTGCGAGCCGGTGCTCCAGTCTTGATCTGACCGCAGTTGGTGGCCACTGCCAGGTCAGCGATCATGGCATCTTCGGTTTCTCCGCTGCGATGCGAGATCACCGCCGCGTAACTGCCACGCAACGCCTGCTCCACACAATCAAGAGTCTCCGTCAAAGTGCCGATCTGATTGACTTTCACCAGCACGGCATTGGCTACCCATGCAAGCTGGCCTCGCTGCAAGCGTTCAGAGTTAGTTACGAAAAGGTCATCACCCACCAACTGCACACGCTCCCCCAAAGCCGCAGTGTGCTCAGTCCAGCCTTCCCAGTCGTCTTCGGCCATGCCATCCTCAATCGACAGGATCGGATACTCATCACAGAGAGCTGTCAGCAAAGCAGCCATCTCTGCTGAGTCAAGAGTTCGTCTCTCACCTGCCAACTTGTAGCGGCTGTGACCGTCGGCTTGGGAGAAGAACTCTGTGGATGCCACGTCTAGGGCGAAACCGATGTCGTCGCCTAAGGCTAGGCCGGTGCGCTCGGTGGCTTCAGACAACAACGCCAGCGCGTCTGCGTTGGATTCCAGGTTCGGGGCAAAACCCCCCTCATCGCCGAGCCCAGTTGCTAGTCCCCGGCTTTTGAGCACAGCCGCGAGTTCGTGGTAGATGTCCACGCCCCAGCGCAGCGCTTCAGAAAACGATGCTGCACCTGTTGGCACCACCATGAACTCTTGAAAGTCAACGTTGTTGTCAGCATGCGCTCCGCCGTTGAGCAAGTTCATCATCGGCACCGGCAAAACATGAGCGTTGGCACCTCCGATGTATCGCCACAACGCAGTCCCCTGCTGGTCTGCGGCAGCGCGCGCTGTTGCCAGCGAGACACCAAGAATGGCGTTAGCACCCAGTCTCGCCTTGTTGTGGGTGCCGTCAGCATCTATCAAAGCAGAGTCCACGGCCCGCTGATCAGCGGCATCCAAGCCGATCACTGCTTTGGCGAGCATGTCGTTGACATTAGACACAGCGTTGAGGACCCCTTTGCCGCGCAGTAGCTTGCCGCCGTCGCGCAACTCGACCGCTTCGAACGCTCCAGTGGATGCACCTGAGGGCACCATCGCCGAACCGTTTGCGCCTGATGCGAGTATCACATCTACTTCCACGGTGGGGTTGCCGCGCGAGTCAAAGACTTCACGGGCATTCACAGACTTGATGCGGTTTGCGTCGCTTGCGTAGCGGCTGCGACTTGTGATGCTCACCGGCGAACCTCCGTTCGGTGATGACGCTGTGCATCGGGTCGGCTCAGCGCCACATTCGGGCGCCGCTCCGTCCTATCCCTCGGCGTCCGTCGGTGCGAAAAGACAATCTTAGCGCGATAGTCGCTTAGCGCGATAGTCGCCCACTGAGGGGTGTCTGTCAATCAGCTAATCGGCTTTGCTCGCTGGCTCAGCAGTCGCTGCGGTCTCTAGTTCTCGGTAATGGCGGCGCGCGCGTTCTGTGGCGGCGCGTAGAGCATCTTCGGGATCAATCTTGATGCGACGCCCTAGTTCGGTTACCGCCAGCAGCAATTCACCGAAGCTCTGCTCGCTCGGTTGCTTGCGAAGCTGCGCCAGTGCCTGCTCGGTGTCGGTGAACTCTTGGTTGCGCCAGTCACCGGCGAGCAGACCAGCTGCAGCAGCGCGTTTCTGTACTTTGACTGCTCTCAGTAGCGCAGGCAGCGTCTGGTCAATGGCGTCCATTACCGAGTCGCGGCCCTTCTCTTGCAGCTTGATGGCATCCCAGTTAGCACGCACCGTGTCAGAATCGGGGGCTTCGACATCGCCGAAGACATGCGGATGCCGTGATATCAGCTTGCTGCGGACTCGCCGGGCCACGTCGGCTATGTCGAAAACGTTTCGCTCCGAAGCTAGGAGAGCCTGAAACCAGATCTGATACAGCAAATCTCCGAGCTCTTCACAAAGGTTCCGATCAAGTTCAGCAATGTCACTCAACAGATCGTCATTGGTCGCAGTGGCGTTTGCTCTGGTGTCGCTGTCGTGGGCATCGCTGTTGTGGGCATCGGGAGTCTCAAAGTCAGCATCAGCAACAACAGAAGCTCGCGCATCGAGAGCTTCCAGCGTCTCATAGGTTTCTTCTAGCAAATAGCGACGAAGGCTGATATGGGTCTGCTCACGATCCCAAGGGCACTCCCGACGCAGAGTGCGAACCAATTCGTCAAGTTCCACCATCGCGGCGAGCAGGCGATCCTGCTGTTGCGCTGCAGCGCTGCCCGGCACAGCAACTCGTCAGCCGAGAGGTGCGACAGCCACGACGAACATCTCAGGATCCCAATATCCGTAGCGTTCGTTGATCTTCACCCGAGACGCGTAATCGGTCAAGACCGCTTCCTGCAGATCAAGCAGCAACTGCCTGCGTTCGTTCTGCACCACAGTCTGCGCCTCTCGTTCTGCCAGCGACGTTACGTTCAAAACCATCTGCGCTAGTGCGTCATCGTCAAGTTGTGGATGATTTTCTGAGGTTGCCGGACCCGAGCTGATCACTTCAATCACATGAAAACCGAACTGTGTCTCAGCCAAAACCGGCACACCGGGTTCGGCACTGTATGCGGCTTCCTCAAACGGTGCCACAAGCGAGCCCTCGGGCACGCAACCCAGTTCACCACCGCGCGAACCACTGTTCGTGTCAAGTGAGATCTGCGCTGCAAAAGAGGCAAAATCCACTCCCGTCGCCAGCAATGCCAATATCTGATCAGCTAGCTGAGGAGTATCAACAAGAATGTGGCGTGAACAGAGATGACGCCAACCGGCAGCGACAGTCGACGCGAGCACAGCAGGTACCTGCTGCTCAGCCCATTGTGCAGCGGTCAACCCGATGGCACGTTGCCTGATCGCAACATCACCGCCCGCAGCACCAGGCACGAACTCAGGGTCAGAGAGCGTCAAATCGGCAACAGCAAGGGATTCGGCTTCGTTGGTAACTTGCACTCCCCTTGATGCCAGTTCCATTTCGATAGCCGAGAAGAAGACCCAGTCGCTGAGCCAGGCGGCGGCCGCTTTACGAGAAGCTCTCGCCTCGTTTTCAGGATCAGTGGTCGCCAAATAGTCGTTGAATTCGCTGGCCGTGTACTGCGCTGACTGCTCGGCACCTGAGACCTCAGCAGCCAGATCCGCTGAAGCACCACAAGCCGACACCGTCAACACCAGCACCAATGCTGCTGCGGTCAAGCCAAACCAAGGCGCTCGACGACGCTCTACTTCAAGACTGTTCACGAAACCTCAACTTTATCGGCGGGCGCTACTTCGCTGAGCAGACCCACAAGCTGATCGACCAGAGAAGCATCATCGCCTCGAAGTTGCACATGCAGTTCTTTCAAGTCTTCTTTGACAATAACCCCATCTCGGTAGAGGCGCTGCAGGCGCACTTGGCGACTCACGGGTAGATCCACCCGAGCCAGCCGAACCGCAAAACGTTGCTGCCCCGCCAAGCTGCTACCGCTGCGTCTGGTGACTACAAGCTCCGACACGGCTGCACGCAGACATGCCACTCGAAGTTGCCCGATCGCAAGCAGTGTCTCCGCAGCTGCGGGAACCGTTCCGAAACGGTCGATCCACTCAGCACGAAGGTCGTCAAGTTCGGCCTGTGCGCTCACCGCTGCCAGACGTCGATACGACTCTAACCGGGCCGCTTCGCGGTTGATGTAATCGGCTGGGATATGCGCGTCAACCGGCACCTCAATGGTTACTTCCGGCGGAGTTTGGATCTTGTCGCCGCGCAGTTCGGCCACTGCTTCGCTGACCAGCCGACAGTAGAGGTCATATCCGACAGCGGCGATATGCCCCGACTGGGCTTCGCCCAAAAGGTTGCCAGCACCACGTATCTCCAGATCTCGCATAGCAATCCTGTAGCCCGAGCCGAGTTGTGTGGCCTCACCGATGGTTTTGAGTCGCTCATAAGCGTCTTCGCTGAGCACCGCATCAGCCGGATGGAACAGGTAGGCGTATGCCCGTCGTCCTGATCGACCCACCCGTCCCCGGATCTGATGCAGCTGACCCAAACCCAGCCGATCGGCTCGATCCACCACCAAAGTGTTGACAGTCGGCATATCAATGCCCGATTCGATGATTGTGGTGCAGACCAGCACGTCGTAGCGGTAGTCGGCAAAATCAAGCACCACCTGCTCAAGTGTGCCTTCGTCCATTTGACCGTGAGCTACCGCCACACGAGCTTCGGGAACCATGCCTCGCAGCCGTTCAGCCACATGTTCGATGTCTGCCACCCGATTATGAACAAAGAAAACTTGCCCTTCGCGCAAAAGTTCGCGCCGCAGCGCTTCGGTCACGGGCCGGTCGGCTTGTTCGCCGACATAAGTGAGTATGGGTTGACGATCCGCTGGCGGTGTGTCCAGAAGCGACATGTCACGGATGCCGGTCAAGCTCATCTCCAGAGTGCGCGGCACCGGCGTGGCTGTCAGCGTCAGCACATCAACTGAAGCACGCAGAGATTTGATGACTTCTTTGTGACGCACCCCGAAACGCTGTTCCTCGTCGATAACCAGCAGCCCCAGTTTCTTGAAGTTAACATCTGCTGACAGCATCCGATGGGTGCCCACCACCACATCCACTTTCCCGCTCTCAAGGTCTTTCAGCACGTTACGGGTCTGCGCCGGGGTCAAGAAACGGCTCAACGTCTCAACTCGCACCCCAAACGCAGCGCAGCGTTGCTGAAAAGTCTGGGTGTGCTGCTGAGCCAGCAAAGTGGTGGGCACAAGCACTGCCGCTTGACGGCCGTCCTGAACAGCCTTGAAAGCGGCTCGCACCGCTATCTCGGTTTTGCCGAAGCCGACATCACCGATGATCAGGCGATCCATGGGTACAGGCTGCTCCATGTCATGTTTCACTTCGGCAATAGCACTCAGCTGATCGCGGGTCTCCTGATATTCGAAGGCATCCTCCATCTCGCGCTGCCATGGAGTGTCAGACGCAAAAGCGTGACCCGCTGTAGAGATCCGCTTCTGATACAGTTCCACCAACTCTGCTGCGATCTCCGCAACGGCTTGACGTACCCGGCCTTTGGTGGCCGACCAGTCTGAGCCTCCCATGCGTGACAGCGTCGGCGATTCGCCCCCAGTGTAATGGCGGATCGCGTCAACCTGGTCAGACGGAACATACAGCCGGTCTCCACCACGGTAGGCAAGCAGCAAATATTCGCGGTCATGGCCGCCGATATCGCGACGCACCATGCCCTCAAAGCGAGCCACTCCATGATGGCTGTGAACGACGAAAGCTCCCGGTGTGAGATCAGCAAGGAAGCGACGCTGGTCACGGGATCGAACCCTGGGTGCCCGGTGGGTGCGACGACGACCAGTGACGTCGGTTTCGCACAGCACGGCCAGCTTAAGATCGCTAATCACAGCACCACGACTCAGATCGGCGTGAAATGACTCAACTCGGGGACCATGCTCTGCCAGCAAATCGCTGAGACGTTGCACGGTTGGCTCGGACGCGCTGAGCACGGTGCGGTAGCCGCTGGCTGAGAAATCACTGAGACGTGCCGCTAGCGGTTCGATCCCGCCGGGGCTGCGGTCCCAGCCCGATGCAGTGAAAACCCCGGTTTCGGGGGTGTCAGCCACCGCTGGCAGCATCCACACCGGCGCAGCAGTGTTGGTGAGCAAACCGTCAAAAGCACTATGCAATCGCGGCATGTCTGCGGCATCAGTGCCCCAGGTTTCTGAAAGGCCCGCCGCCAGATCTTCTTCCTCAGCAAGGATCTCGTTGGCTCTATCACCAAGTCGGCGAGGCTCAACTAGCACCACAGCCCCGTCTTCGGGCACCAGATCGGCTGCTAAGGCCTGATGTTCGGCCAGCCACGGCCACCACGACTCCATACCCTCAAAAAGCTCGCCGTTGGCTAGGCGCTGCCACTGTTCACGAGCCCATGGCTGCGATGCTGCCAGATCGGATGCCCGGCGACGCATAGCCTCATCGGGGCGTAGCTCCCGGGCGGGATATATCTCGGCGTGCTCTAGGGGATCAACCGAGCGTTGATCGCCTACCGAGAACTGTGTGACCCTCTCGATTTCGTCACCCCAGAAGTCGATACGCAGCGGGGTGTCGCCGGTAGACGCAAACACGTCGACGATCGAACCACGTACCGCCATCTCGCCGCGGTGCTCTACCTGATGCTCACGCCGGTACCCGAAAGCCGCCAGTTGCTGCACTATTTGAGATTGATCTACGAAATCGCCGCGGTTCAATGTGATAGGCGCAGTCGAAGCATCTGGGGCGACGAACTGCGCTAGGCCACGAGCTGAAACAACGATCACCGCAGGCATCTTCTCTGGTTGAGACATGCGATAGAGCACTCTGCAGCGCCGACCCATCGTCTCCACTGAGGGACTGACCCGTTCGAAAGGCAGCGTTTCCCAGGCGGGCAATTCTTCAACTGTGTCTGTGCCTAGAAATGCGATCAGATCCGCGCTAAGCGTCTCAGCCTCCAAACGGGTTGGCACAGCTACAAGCAGAGGCCTACGCCTAGATGCAGCACTGAGTCCGGCGATTGCCATGGCTCGTGCCGCTTCCGGAACAGCCAGTTTGGCGGTGCGACGTCCCAGCAACGACAAGAACCCAGGATGCTCTGCCAGCAACGGCACCAACGATGCCAAGCCCGGCTGTGATCGCTGCTGGGAACTGAGAGCGGTTTTCGCCATTTCTAAAGAGCGTTGAAGCGGTTCATGGCCTGCTCTAATCCGTGAGCGGCCATGTGTTCAACAGCGTCGGCGGCGCGGCTCACTACAACATCCAACTCGGCTCGCTCGGCGCGGCTCGGGCGTTTCAACACATAATCACCGCCTCTAGGCGTGAGGTCGGGTTTGCCGACACCTATCCGTATTCGGCTGAACTGCTCGCTGTGCAAATGCGCTTTGATTGACTTCAGGCCGTTGTGTCCCGCTAGGCCTCCACCAGTCTTGACTTTGAGCCGTCCGATCGGAAGGTCTAGTTCGTCATGCACTACAACAAGATCACTCAAATCCGCGATCCCGTATCGACGCACCAGCGGTTTCACTGCACGGCCCGACTCGTTCATCCAAACACCAGTTACCGCTGCGACCACACGTCGCTGCTCAATCAGCAGTTCGCATACATAAGCACTCATGCGCCTAACACGACGCAGCCGCTGACCGTAACGGTGCAGTAGTTCATCTACAACCCAGCACCCAGCATTGTGGCGGGTGCTTTCGTAGTTCTCGCCAGGGTTGCCGAGACCCACCACAAGCAGATCTGCCGAAACCCCAGTGCGCGCGCCGGGCACCAGAAAGGCTCTCCGGCGAGTCTCAGGACTCTTGCGTTCCAGCAGTCGCCTCTTCGCCCTGTTCGGCGTCGCCCATAACAATGAGCGTCTCGGCTTCTTCTTCCTCTTCCTTCTGCTGGCGCAGGAACTCCTTAGTGGAGCGGGTGATGAGGCCCACAGCGAAAGTGGCATCGGGATCACCCGACGGGGTCACGCCAGAGGGAAGGTCAATGTCGCTGACGCGAAGCGACGAACCGACTTCCAGATCGGTGACATCGGCAGTGACTTCGGAGGGGATGTCTTCAGGCTTGGCAAACACCGGCAGGCGGTGCATCACCTGATCGATCATGCCGTTGGCTTGCGTGACCTTCTTGGCTTCACCGGTAAGCACCAACGGAACCTCAACCTCGACCTCATGATCAGGATCAATCCGCAAAAAATCGACATGGAGCACTTCGCGACGCACTGGATGACGTTGCAAGTCTTTGATAATCGACAGTTGTCGTCCGCTTTCTAGGTCAAGAGTGATCAAAGCGTTGAGACCGGCTTCTGTGTTGAGCGCAACCCGCAGATCGGTCTTGTCCACTGACACGGTCTCGGGTTCTGCCCCTAGGCCGTAAACCACCGCCGGGACACGTCCAGATTGCCGCAGCCTGCGGCTGGGGCGGGTGCCACGCTCGCGGCCAGTTTCGGCTTTCACCAAGTTCATCACCATTACGTTGAGCCTACTGCCACCGCAGGCGATTGCCCTCCCATACTGCAACGCTGCGGTCTGATCTGCTTGTGATCTGCTTGTGATCTGTTCTTAGTCTGTGCCGATTGGTTTTAGACCAAGTTCTCGCCGCCGAATATTTCGCTCACCGAGGTGTCCTCAAAGACTGCTGAGATTGCTCGTGCCACTATCGGTGCCACCGACACCACTTGCAGCTTCTCAAACAACTTGTTATCAGTAAGCGGCAGAGTGTCAGTGCAGACCACCATGTTGATAGCTGAGTTTTTTAGACGTTCGACTGCCGGTCCTGAGAAAACGGCATGAGTGGTAGCAGCGATCACTTGGCTGGCACCGTTGGCAGCCAACAGTTCGGCTGCGGCCACGATGGTGCCCCCAGTGTCAATCATGTCGTCAACTATCACGCAGGTACGACCTTCAACGTCACCTACGATCACTTTGGCCGACACTTCGTTGCTGTTCTCGCGGCGCTTATGAACAATCGCTAGATCCGCGTGCAGCAAGTTGGTGTAGCGCTCAGCGACCTTGACACGGCCCGCGTCGGGCGAAACGATCACAAGGTCATCGGCATGCAACGACTGCAGAAACTCAAGCAGCACAGGCATAGCGGTGAGATGATCCACCGGCCCGTTGAAGAATCCCTGAATCTGACCAGAATGAAGATCCACCGACAGCAACCGGGTAGCACCCGCCGCCAAAAAAAGATCAGCCAGCAGTCGAGCCGATATGGGTTCTCGGCCTGATGCTTTGCGGTCTTGGCGGGCGTAACCGTAAAACGGTGCAACCACGGTGATGCGCTTAGCGGAGGCTCGCTTGGCGGCATCAACCATCACCAAATGCTCCACGATGGCATCGTTGATAGAGCCACCCGCCCACTCAGCGTGAGTGCCAACAATGAACGCGTCACAGCCTCGGATCGAATGGGCGTAACGCACATGCACTTCACCGTTGGCGAAATTCTCTATGTCAATCTTGTCAAGCTCAACACCGAGTTCAGCACACACGCTGGCAGCGAAGGCTTCACTGGAGCGCCCCGCCACTATGCGAAGCTCTTTGTTGGTCTGCTGCCTCATCGAACCTGTCACTTATTTCACCTGCCGGGTCATGGCAACGGGCATCTTAGAGGCTGAGAACGCTGGCGGGAGGATGATCTCTCGTCTTTGCTGGAGTTCTTCGGTGAGCGACTCTGCTGGCCGGGCAGGATTCGAACCTGCAACATCCGGAGCCAAAGTCCGACGTTCTGCCAATTGAACTACCGGCCATCGCCGCCGATAACGCAACGACGGCACATTCACTTTAGAGGAAACATAATCAGGCGCGACGTTTGCAATGTTGATCTCGCTAGGCTTGCTGATTCGTGGGATCGCTGGTCAAGAAGCGCCGTAAGCGCATGCGTAAAAAGAAGCACAAGAAGATGCTTCGGCGTACCCGTCATCAGCGTCGCAAGTAGCCTGCGCAAGTAGCCTGCCTGAGTTACGACGATTACGTGTTCAGGCGCTGTCCACGCTAGACGCTGGCAGAGTTGCCGCTACGACACGTCCCTCACCCGGGTAAGCACCTTCTACAAACCAGGTGCTGCCGCTGCCTGCGAGTCTCGGAATTTGGCCCGTTGAATCGCCGAGTTCATCACGCCACTGCGCCAGTTCGGGCACTGTCCACAAAGCCGCGGCCTCTAAGTCGTTGCCGTGCTCACCGACGGGACTACCCAGTTGATCCCACGCATCGTAAACCTCTCCGGTCACGCAATGCAGAGGAGAAAGCTGCAACGTGTATTGCTGATTTGAATGCTCAAGCGGTTCGATGATCTCACCTATGCCCTGCACTCGGGCCCTGCCTCCCACCAGACAGAAGGCCACATCTGCACCCAGGCGCACTGCTTTCAGCGGGTCGGTTATCCCAGCCCAGCGCAGCACTGCCGCCGCATCGGATGAACCTCCACCCAGTCCGGCCCCTGCCGGGATCAGCTTGTGAACAGTCGCATCCGCCCGGCGACCAGTCAATTCCTGTGCCATGACTAACGCCCGCTCGACAAGGTTCTCCCCTGGTGCCGCCAAGTCGTGAATTTCCTGACCTAAATCATCAAGCATCCGTACGGTAGGCCAGCTATGCCCAGTCTCATCCGCAAGACCGTTGCGCTGCGGTGGCCCAACTTGAGAGTGTTCACCGATTTCAAGGCGATCACCGAAGTCAAGACTCACCATCTCAGCATCGATCAGGTGATAGCCGTCATCACGAACGCCAGCGATGCGCAGGCTGAGCGTCAACTTCGCAGGCGCAAACAGATCCATCATTTTCTATCAAGCCTTCTCGGCTGCCACAGCCACAAAAGCTACAGTCTCAGTCTTGTGCTTTCGTGTATCCCTCACACACATCAGTCACCACATAAGTCCACCAATCAAGCCTCACCACCTGAGAATATTCCCAACATCTAAAAAGAATTAGAGGAAAGAGTCGAACATGCAACCAACCATGCTTTCGGGATCGTTCATGGGCAACGCCGTGCTGAGGCGAGAAGACCTAGATCTGCTCACCGGCTCAGCCCGTTTCGTTGGCGATATCAACCCACCCTCAACACTGCACGCGGTTTTTGTGCGCTCAGTGATGGCTCACGCTCAACTCGCTGCGGTTGACTGTCAAACGGCACGCTCAGCACCCGGCGTTGTCGGTGTTTGGACCGCTGAAGAACTACCTATCGGTGCTCAGCGCCTGTTCGCGAGGCTGCCAGAGGAGCTGACCCGGCTGCCGCTGACCGACAAAGCTCGTTACGTTGGTGATCCGATTGCGGTGGTGGTTGCGAAATCTCGGGCAGCTGCTATTGATGCAGCCGAACTAGTTGAGGTTGATTACCTTCCGCTGCCAGCTTTGGTTGACCCGTTCGAAGCTTTGCAGCCTGACGCGCCGCTAGTGATCGAAGCTCATGGTTCTAACAAAGCAGCAGAGTTCTCGGTCAAAGCCGAGACTGATGAGCTATCTGGGCATGACCTCGTGGTAAGTGGTCGCTTCATTAACCATCGTATGGCGGCAGCCCCGATTGAGCCTTCCTCATTTCTTGCGGTTCCTTCCTCGGCTGCAACAACCGACGATGATTCAGTCGCGCATGTGCAGGGCGATAAGGCCGTGCCCAACTTGACGCTGTGGTGCAGCACACAGCGACCCCATGAGGTGCGTTCTCAGGTGGCTGCAGCGCTCAACATGACACAAGAAGATGTGCGGGTTATTGCCCCTGCGGTGGGGGGCGGTTTCGGTGCCAAAGCGGCCGTCTACCCAGAGTTTTTGGTGGTGTCATGGCTAGCAAGCACTCTGGCACAGCCCGTCAAATGGGTGGAAACCCGCAGCGAGAACCTTGTCAACATGGTGCAAGCACGCGACGTGGTTCACGATGTGGAACTAGGTGTAACCCGTGAAGGCGATTTCTGCTGGATCAAGATAAGAGCTGTCTCTAACGCTGGTGCGTATCCGAGCATTGGCGGCATCCTGCCTTTGATCACGATGATGATGGCCACCGGGCCTTACCGCATTCCAGTGGTTGACTACGAGGCTGTTTCGGCTATCACTAACCTCACGCCTCTGGCAGCGTTTCGTGGTGCTGGACGTCCCGAGGCGGCAGTCACACTGGAGCGCATCGTCGACCGTGCAGCCACCCAACTCGGGATGGATCCTGCGGAGTTGCGTCGCCGCAACCTGCTGACACCCGGCGATTTTCCGTATCGCACCCCGACGGGTGCCAATATGGACTGCGGCGATTATGTCCAGGCTCTGGATTTGGCTTTGGAGAAAGCCGGATATTCGCAGCTACGTGCCGAGCAGGCACAAAGGCGAGCCGCAGGCGGTAGCAAACTGCTGGGCATAGGCGTGTCGAGCTATGTGGAAATCACTGCAATGAACCTGCACACCGAGTTCGGGGCTGTCACAGTCGAACTTGACGGCACGATCACAGCACGGGTCGGCACAGCGTCACATGGTCAGGGTCACGCCACTGCCTACTCACAGATTCTGGGCGAAGTGATGGGTGTTCGCGCCGATCAGGTGCGGGTGATTGACGGCGACACCGGCGAAGTCCCTCGCGGTGTCGGCACTGTGGGGTCACGATCGTTGCAGCTCGGAGGCAGCGCAGTGTTGACCGCCGCGCAACATGTCGTCGACAAGGCCAAGCGTCTGGCAGCCGGGCTGCTCGAAGCCGACATTGACGACATCGTGGTGACACCAGCAGGACTTGCTGTGGCGGGCGTGCCAGCTGTGGCAATGTCTTGGGCTGACCTGGCTCAAGCCGCTGCAGCGCCCACTGATGAACTCCCCGAAGGGGTTGAGCCCGGCGCTCTGTCACACGAAACCGATTTCGACCAGGGCGAGTCGAGCTATCCCTTCGGCGCTCATGTGTCAGTGGTTGAGATCGACACCGAAACTGGAGATGTCCGCTTGCTCCGCCACATTTCTGTGGACGACTGCGGGCGGATCCTTAATCCAATACTGGTGCAAGGCCAAGTTCACGGCGGTGTGGCCTCAGGTCTTGCACAAGCCTTATATGAGCATTCCACATTCGATGATGAAGGTAATCCTCGCAACACCAACTTTGCTGACTACGCCATCCCGGCTGCGTCGGAGCTGCCTCGCTTCGAGACCGCCCACACCGAGACACCCACCCCAACGGGTGTGGCGAGCCCTCGCCGCCGCCAAATCTGCATGAATGCGAAACTGCGTTTTAGAGGGTGCTTGACAGAGCTACCACACCGCGGTTGAGGGCTTTCACCGCAGCGGCGGCGGCTGCTGAAGTTTCGCGATTCGGGGCTACTACTGAAATCTGGCGCGCTAGGTTGATGACCTGCTTGATGTTGCGCACGAAGTCGCCAGCGGAGAAGCCCTCATCCTGCAAAGCCTCAAAGGACTCCCCTGCTGCCCAACGATGAGCCACTGAAGCAAACCCTGGATCCGGCGAGCGGATCAGATCAAGCCCGAAACCCCGCTCCGTGCGATGCAAATCCGCAACGCAATCATTGATGCTGCGCAGCCTGCGGTAGGCAACGCTTGAAGGAACCCACGCAGCAGGCGGCGCTTTCGGCGAACGATGCTCATAGCCAAACGCAGAGATCACTGAAGCCAGCTCCAGCGGTGACAAGCCGTCAAGCAAACCGCCCGACAGCGCCTCGGCGATCACTAGGTCAGCTTCATGAAAGATGCGCGACACTAAGCGGCCCGAATCGGTCAGTTTCCAATCATCAAGATGCCCTCGGTCATGCAGCACACCCGCAACAGCATCAAAACGCCGAGACAAGTCAATCTTATTCGCTGAGCCTTTGGGGCTTTTCAGCCGAGAATCTGGGTGATCGGCTTGAAACTGGGCAAAAGATCGGCTCATCAAATCGCGAGCCTCCTCAGCAGAACTGCGGCTCAGCAAAGCCGCCACCATGTTGTAGGTAGGTCTGAACGCTGAGCGCAACTCAAAAGCCCGGCTTGCGGCACGTTCAGCTACCTCACCGAAACTGCACTCTGGTGACCACACAGCCACCGCCCACCCTTCGTCGTCAATGCCGCGGCGCCCAGCACGGCCAGTGAACTGCGTGTATTGCGCTGCACTGAGAGCCACGGTGCTGTGGCCGTTGAACTTGACAGGTTTGTCGATCACCACACCACGCGCTGGCATGTTGACACCCAGAGCCAAAGTCTCGGTAGCGAACACCACCTTGACTAGCCCTTCACCAAAGCACCGCTCAACTGTCTCTTTGAACACCGGGGCCATACCTGCGTGATGGGTAGCAATACCTAGACGCAACTGCTCACGCCAGCGTTGTGCTCCGAGCGCAGCCAGATCTGAAGACTCAAGGCCGCCGATACGGTCAGTAACGATCTCATCAATGCGGGCGGCCTCAGCAGCATCACTGAAACAGGCACCGTCACGCACTAGCCGAGACGCTGCCTGATCGCAGCCTTTGCGGCTGAAAACGAACCAGATCACCGGCAAGAGCTGACGATGCTTTAGTTCCTTTAGCAGATCCACCCGGCGAGGTGGACGCCATAGCCATCCTTGGCTGCTGCGACGATGCTGTGACCCGTAGCCGCCGCCTGAACCGTGTCGAGCACCACCTGACGCACGCGACTGAGCGCCGTGGGCGCTGCCACGTCGTGAACCGCTAGGGCCTCGCCGGTAGCTACGACGATTCGCAGGAACTGGCGGAGCGTCAAAACGTTTGCCTTGCGGATTGGGTTTGCCGTCAATCAGCGTCGGCATGATCCTCACCGCAGAACTACGACGGCGACCCACGGCATACAGATTGTTCAAAGGCACCGGCCGCCTTGACTCGCTCACCACCACAGTTGAACCGCGCACCTGATTGATCCAGCCGCCAAGCTGTTCATGATTAGACACTGTGGCCGACAAGCACACCATCACCACATTTGCGGGCAGCAGAAGGATGACCTCCTCCCACACCGGCCCCCGATAGGGATCCTCCAGATAATGAACCTCGTCAAGCACCACCACACCCAAGCAAGAAGCCAAACCACCGCCAGAGTTGTCCGCATACAGCATGTTGCGCAGAACTTCGGTGGTCATCACCACCACATCAGCGTCACCGTTGATCACGTTGTCGCCGGTGAGCAGCCCTACTCGTGATTCACCGAGCCGCTCACACAGATCCCGATACTTCTGATTGGATAGAGCTTTTATCGGAGTGGTGTAGAAAGCTCGCCGACCAGCAGCTAACGACATGTCAATAGCGTGCTCAGCCACGACCGTCTTACCTGAACCCGTGGGTGCAGTCACCAACACCGAACGTTTTGCGTCGAGATGCTCAATGGCAAGACGCTGGAACTCATCAAGGATGAAAGCGGCCCGCGCGGGGCGGCTCACGATGCTGTCGCTTCTCGTTTCTTGCGGCGACGATCTGTCACCACTCCCCAGAGAATCGAAATCTCATAGAAGACATACATGGGGATTGACAACGCCAGCAGAGTGAACGGGTCACCACTGGGGGTGATAACCGCCACAAGAGCCACAATACCTACAATCGCGTATGAGCGAATCTTACGCAGCGTGCGGTTCTCGATGATTCCCATAGCTTGCAGCCCGATTAACACAATCGGAAACTGGAACGCCACACCGAACGCCGTCATCATCTTCACCACGAAACTCAGATAACGCTGAGGGCTGAACAGCGACACTAGGTCTGGCCCCCCGATCGAGACAAGGAAATCCAAAGCTCGAGGCAAGCTCCAGTAGGCCAATCCCGCACCCATAAAAAACAGCAGTACACCCGCTGCCACGAAAGGCACTGCATAACGTTTCTCATGGCGGTAAAGGCCCGGTGCCACGAAACGCCAGCCCTGCCACAGCACTACCGGCATGGCTAGCCCCAAACCCCCGTAACCAGCGACAGTAAGCCTCACACTGAAAGGCTCTAGAGGGTCAGTCACAAACAGGTTGCAGCCTCCGCCGGGGCCGAACAGCCGTGAATCAATGCGGTCTTGCACAGGGAACGTGCGACAATACGGCTCCAGCAGAAACTCAAGTATCCATGGGTAGAAAATCCAGCAGGCAATGCCGCTCAACGCCACAGCCAGCACCGATTTGATCAGCCTGTTGCGCAACTCCGACAGATGCTCAATCAGCGTCATGTGGCCGTTGTTGAGCTTGCGACCCGTTGTGTCGTCGCTGCGAGCAGATGAGTTCGTGTCGTCGACTGTGTTGGTCATCGCGGTGATGAGATGCGGCTAGCTAGCTGACGATGTCGCTGGACCGAGTCTCGGTATCCATCTGCGAGTCCGTCTCAGAAGCAGTTGAGACTTCAGGCACCGACTCGACAGGAGTCTCAGAAGAGACTGAAACTTCGGGCACCGACTCGACAGGAGTCTCAACATTGTCGAGTTCAACAATGTCGGTGACTGCTTGTGTGTCCTCGCCTGACTCAGTGGCGGGTGCAGTCTGAGGGCTTAACTTAGCTTCGGCGGTGCCCCAAGACACGGGGCCCGCAACGACACCGGCTGATTCAGAGTTTGTAGGTGTTGGGTTTGTAGGTGTTGGGTTTGTAGGTGTTGGGTTTGTAGGTGTTGGGTTTGTGGCCGCTTCGTTGCTGGCGTCGGAAGGTTGGGAATTATCAAGCGGCGACTTCGGCGAGATCACATTGCGAGGATCAGCAGCCCGCAAAGTTTCGGTAGCTTCGGCGAGAGGCTTGGAGGCCTCGCGCAGTTCCTGCTGGAATCCTTGCCCCATACGACGAATCTCGCCCACAAACTTTCCGACCTGGCGCACAGCCGGAGGCAGTTTGGTGGGACCCAGCACGATCAGCGCTACAAGCAGTATTACCAAGATCTCTGCGCCACCGAGGTTTCCCACACGCCCAGCCTAGAGGACAGGCTCTGCAAGGCCCCAGAAACTGCTTGCTCAGTGCCAGGGAACGCTGCTGCTACCAGCTAAGCGTCAAGACGCTGCACCGGCTTGTGCGGCCTGCGACGATGACGCAACCGGGCAGTCGCAGCCACCGTTGCTGCTCGAGTGGATTCGGCGTGATCACCGAGTTGTGTGGCACCGCGTGAAAGTTCGTCACCAGCGACAGCCGCTGACGACGACTTGCGCAGCGAGTCACGCAGCTCCGCACAAGCAGACGCGAGCGTTTTCATGGCGATGATCAGCACCGTCGCAGCACACACCACAGCCGCAGCCGGTGCCAACATCCACACACCGATCACGTTACCGGATCGCCGTCAACTGTAGAAGCGAGCCAGTGTCTCGGTTATCCGATCAACATGATCGCTGTAGAACCCGTCAATACCCGCATCCACCAACTCGGCTATCTGATGAACCTGCTGAGCGTCCCAACCCAAAGCCAACAACCCGAAACGGTGATAAAGCGTGGTCAGGCCACCGTTCCAGTCGTCACGATGAAAGTTCACAGCATCAATGTTGGCAGCCGCCAGATCAGCGGCATGACGCTCAGGCCCATGAGGCAAACGATTCAGCCGCGTCGAATGAACCAGCCGCACCTCAGCCGCTTCAGAGCGCCAAGCCATCAAAGTCTCAACTCTGCTATGACATATCCACAAGTGCTCAGATGCTTGATGCTTGCGCGCCGAGGTGATCACCCCATCGAAAGCTTTGTTGTCTTTTACATCCACGCTCAAAGGCAAGCCAGAGCCGCAGTGCTGATAATAATCATCAAGGCTGGGAACATAAGCTGGCAACCGCGACCGGAGCGTGCCAGCGATGCGGCGGCCCAGAATCCTGCGAACAGTCGCCCCCTGCAGCGGTCCCACAAATCTGTCATGATGCAACACAACAGCACCGTCTGCTGTGACCCAAGCGTCGGTTTCGATGCCGGTGGCACCCATCTCGTGAGCCAGCAGAAACGCTTCGAGAGTGTTCTCACGAGCATGTGCGCTGCCCCCGCGGTGAGCGAAGCCAATCGGCGGTGACAGCAGCGCCGGTATTCGGGTGACCATCAGCTGCCTAGAACTGAGACTTGGAGCTTTTTGACATTAGCGGTGTCGCTGCAGCAGGCTTTTACAAGCCACCGAGGTCGTTAGGAGGCCAGATCTTCACGAAGGCACGACCGACGATGTCATCAATGTCAACCGGCCCGAAGAAGCGGCCGTCGCGGCTACCTTCTCGGCTGTCGCCGAGCACCAGCACTTTGCCATCGGGTACCACACACATTTGAGGCTCGGCTTCGTTGAGACAGCCCGGAATAGGAGTCTTGGGCAGAGTCACTTCACCGACGCGCAAATAAGGCTCATCAATGCGTTCACCGTTAATGTGGACAACGGCATCACGTATCTCAAAAGTTTCGCCTTCTAAGGCAACCACCCGCTTGATCAGATCATTGACATCTGGGCCTGAGTCAGGACTCTTGAACACCACCACATCGCCACGGTTCACGTCATGCAGGCGGTAACCCAGCTTGTAGACAGCCACCCGATTGCCGTCAGTCAAGGTGGGCTCCATCGAACCCGAAGGGATCACGAACACCTCCACCAGAAAGGCTCGGATCAGCAGCGACAACACCAGCGAACAGCCCAAGATCACCAGCCATTCCACAGCGGCAGACATGCGGCGACGGCGACGGCTGTTGGGCTTGCCTTCAACGTTCTCAGCCGAATCGGGTTGCGCGGCACTGTCAACGTTCTCAGCCGAATCGGGTTGCACCCCTGCTTTTTCTTCGGTCACCGGCGAATCGTCGCCTTGCGACATTCCATATGCATCAATTTCACTGGCTATATCTGGACAGAACCTGCGCCGCGGCGCTGGCTCGCAGGTCGGTGTCAATGTTTCCCTGGCTATCGATCAGCTCTGCGTGTGGCCCGAGCTGCAACAGCAGTCGCGCCAGCCACGACTCACTAGCAACAGCAAACTCCGCTTCGACGCTACCGTCATCGTCAACAGCCTGCTGTCGCACCGGGTAGTAGTCCGCTGCCCAGGCAACTTCAGGGCTGAGCCGCAGTGTCACAGAGCGGTCCACGTCGTCAAGAGACACAGTTGTCGGTGTTCGGCTGGGCGCAATGTCGGCTTTCGCGGCTTCATCTAGGACTTCTAGGTCACGGATCCGGTCCACACGAAACACTCGCTCAGCATCAACATGACGACACCATCCGTAGAGATACCAGGCACCTTCGCTACTGAAGAGCTGCGCAGGGTCAACGGTGCGTCGTGTCATCACATTACGAGTCTGCGAGTAGTAATCAATGGTCACAGCTCGTTGCTTGCTTAGAGCGCTTCGCAAGTCGTTAAGCGTGTCGCGTGAGGCGTGCCCTAGGCATACATCAATCTTGTCGACAATTGTTGCTACGTTGCCGGAGTCAGCGTTGCCGGATGAGTCAGTGTTGTCAGAGCCCAGCGACAACGAGAGCTTCGTCAGCGCTCGCACTAAGGGTTCGGCTGCATCGCTATGAGAGCCGAGGTTCGAACCGTCTTGTGTCATTTCCAGCACGGTTCGTCCCGCAGCCAGAAGCCGTGTTGCTTCTTCGCTGCTTAGTTGCATCGGCTGGGAGAACCAGTCGGCGTAACGAATATCAACCACTCCGTCGGTGATCTCTACTTCGATCAGGGTGTCGGGAGTGAAGGGATGCACTCCCACGAAGAACACTCGCTGCGTCAAGTCTTGGAGAAGCTGCTCCACGGGATAGTCGAAACGTGCCGCGAGCTCATCAAGACTGGCACCACCTTGCTCAACGATCCACGGAATGGCACCCAGCAGGCGGGCCATTCGTTCGGTCACCGTGAGCCGAGCGGTAGCCGGACTCGCCGTGTTCGCTGCGGTCATTGCCTAACCCTAGCCAGCACCCGAGCAGCCTAGAAGCTTCAATCTTGTCATAGCTTGACCTTTTACAGCTAGGTGCTTTACCCGCATAGGCGGGCGCTGATCACAAGGTGCCAGAATCGGCCAGAGCTTCGAGCCAGGCCACGAACTCGTCGCGTAGCCATTGCGGCTCAAGTAACTCGGCGTGCTCCAAGAACTCCAACACGAAAGCTCTCAAAGCTGCGCTATCGCGAACCGCCAACTTCAACACAACCGAGCCGTCAGGGCGGCGTTCGCCATGAACCCCAGCACGGTGACAAGCCCAAGCGGCCTGATCTGCGTCAACGAGCAGCCGCACTTCGACCGGTTCGCTGTCACCGAACTCCCACGGCTTCAAAGAGCTCGGGTCAACCCCTGAGCCTGCGGGTCGTGTTGCCGCTCCAGCATCGGCGACTTCGCCGGTGATGCGATCCACTCGGTAGAGATGCTCGCTGCCGTTTTGAGCGTCCCACCCGATCAAATACCAGTAACCGCGATGAAAGGACAAGCGCCACGGCTCAACCAGCAACTGCTTGTCTCGGTAAGCGAACGTCACAGATCGATGCCTGATTGCGGCAGCTACCAGCTTCGATAAAGCCTCATCAAAGGGCAACTCTCCTACAGCTTCGACAGTGCCGACACCTCCGCCGAGTCGTGCTAGGCCTTCACCGGCACCCTCCACACGAACCAGGTTCGTGGCTAGATGCAGCACTGCCAGTTCGTCGGGGTCAAAGCGCAGATCACGGCCTGCGTAGTCGGCATCAGAGATTGAGTAGCCGTCAACCGGCGGGTCAAAGCGATACAACGTCGTCATCTCTATCGGCACACCAATGGCGCGCAGGTCGGCTTTATCGCGCTCAAACATCCGTCGAAAAGCCAGATCGTCGTCGGAGTAGGCCCCTGCAATGCGTTGACGCAACTCGCGTGCGCTCAACGGCTGCGACGTGTTGCGCAGCGCCGCGATCAGGTTTAACAGCCGTTCTAGCTTGTGCATTGCCATTGCGACACCGCGAAACTTGCCTGCTTTCTCATTGAGCACTCCCGCAGCCTCTAAAGCGAGGCGATCAGCTTCTCCACACGCTCATCATGGGATTTGAAAGGATCCTTGCATAGCACGGTGCGCTGCGACTGGTCGTTCAGCTTGAGATGCACCCAATCAACGGTGTAGTCGCGTCTGCGTTCCTTGGCTCGGCGGATGAACTCGCCGCGCAGACGCGCGCGTGTGGTAGCAGGCGGGTTCTCCACGGCGTGATGTATCTCGTTTTCGGTTACCAGCGACTCGACCATGCCACGATGCTGCATGCAGTAGTAGAGGCCCCGGCTCTGACTTACATCGTGATACTGCAAATCCACTAGCGCCACCCGTGGATCGGTCAACTCCAACCCGTGGCGCTCACGATACGACTCCACAAGCTTGTGTTTGATAACCCAATCAATCTCGCGATCTAGTTGTAGCGGATCCTGCTCAATGGCTGTCAAGCAGTACTCCCACATGGTGAGCGCTTTCTTTTCTTCGTCGGAGAGATCATGATGCTCGGCGTAACGCAGCGCCCTGTTGAGATACTCCGACTGGATTTCTAGCGCGCTGACTTCGCGGCCTGTAGCCAGACGCACACGCCGACGGCATTGCGGATCGTGGCTGATCTCACGAATAGCTCTGATCGGGTTCTCTAAAGTCATGTCACGTAGCACCACACGCGGGTCTTCAAGCATCCGCAGCATCAACGCACACGCTCCGACCTTAAGGAAGGTGCTGTATTCGCTCATGTTGGAGTCACCGACGATCACATGCAGACGTCTAAACCTTTCGGCATCAGCGTGAGGCTCGTCACGGGTATTGATAATGGGCCGCGAGCGGGTGGTGGCCGATGAGACACCCTCCCAAATGTGCTCGGCGCGTTGACTGATGCAGTAGGCCGCGCCGCGGGCGGTGTGCAGCACCTTGCCTGCACCTGCGTAGATCTGGCGGCTGACCAAAAACGGGATCAGCACCTCGGCGTAGTCGCTGAGATCGTCGCGACGGCTAGTCAGATAGTTCTCATGACAGCCGTAGCTGTTGCCAGCAGAGTCGGTGTTGTTCTTGAACAAGAACACGTCACCGCGCACGCCTTCCTCAATGAGACGCTCCTCGGCATCACCGAGCAGACGCTCAACGATGCGTTCACCAGCTTTGTCGTGTACGACTAGTTCATGGGCAGAGTCGCATTCTGGGGTGGCGTATTCGGGGTGGCTGCCAACATCTAGATACAGCCTTGAGCCGTTGCCCAGAAACACATTGCTGCTACGACCCCAAGACACCACTTTGCGAAATAGGTATCGGGCCACCTCGTCGGGGCTCATGCGGCGCTGCCCTCGCAGCGTGCAGGTCACGCCGTACTCGTTCTCAATGCCGAAGATG
>JAPYNU010000019.1 GCA_028283245.1 Candidatus Aldehydirespirator catecholifindens
GCACTGTTACGGGCGTGCAGGCGCACCTTGCGAGCGTTGCGGTGTTGAACTGAGAAAACGTGTCATTGATGCCAGAGGCACCACTTGGTGCCCGATATGTCAACGCCGCTAGCTAGCGTGGCTCTTCATGGGACTAAAACTAGGCGCTGTGCATCATGTATCAATCAACGTTGCCGATGTGGAGGCTGTTGCGCCGTTCTACACCAACATTCTGGGCATGAGGGTGCTGGATCGCCCCAACTTCGGTTTTGCTGGCCGCTGGCTGCGTTCCCCAGGCGGTGGAGAGTTGCATCTCGTGGAGGTCAAAGGCTGGATTCCGCCCATCGGGCAGCATTGGGCTTTCAAAGTCGACGACATTGATGCCGCGGTAGCTGAACTACGGGCTCGTGGCGTGGAGATTGACGATCCTAAGTTCATCCCGGGCACAACCGCCCGCCAGACCTTCATACAAGACCCGGCTGGCAACATGATCGAACTCAATCAGCCAAGCTGATCCCATACCGCTTAAGTGAGCCGATCAACTCTCGCTATCCGTCACTTCACTTGAGACTGCGGCCCATAGCTAGAGGGAGACGCTGCTCAGACCTTCGATGAGATTGTCGTTGCATGTATGATCTTCGCTGTCGCCTGCGAACTGGTGGAGCAAGTGGATCGACTTTGGGACGACGAGGCCGAAGCCGCAGACAGTGCCGACTACTGGGTCGGCAAGGTCCAGTCGATGCGACGCTTCACCAACAAGAAGAGTGATGCCCGCGCGCCGTATAAGCCGCTGTTATTGCTGTGGCTGATTGGTCGCCTAGCTGCGGGGCTTCCGACTGGTGTGTCATTCAAAGAAGCGGAGTCCGACCTGCAGCGACTGATGCATCGTCATCGTCTCAGCCGCAACGTTCGCGTCGGTTTTCCGTTCGTGTATCTGGGCAGCAGCCAGGAACTATGGAGGGTGCAGGATTCGAGCGGCAACGATGTGTTCAAAATGCCTCAGAGCACCAAGGAGAGCCTGAGATTTTTGCGCAAAGAGGCAGTCGGCACTCTCGCACCCGAGTTTGAGTTGGCGCTACATGACCCTTATGTGCGTTCGCGGGTTGTGAACGCTCTACTGGAAATGGAGTTCCCTGAGACTCTGCATGAGGAGATCCTTCAAGAAGTCAACCTCGGGCACTTGATCACAAGACGGCAGTCCCCTCGCGATCCGCGGTTCAAGAGCACAGTGCTTCAGGCTTATGAGGATCGCTGCTCGTTCTGCGGCTACGACCTGCGCCTGGGTGGCTCACCGGTGGGGATTGATGCCGCTCATGTGCAGATGCGATCTAAAGGAGGGCCTGACCGCATTGAGAACGGTCTGGCCTTGTGCGTGCAGCATCACCGCCTGTTCGACTTCGGAGCGCTCGGATTGGATCAGGATCATCGGATTCTGGTCAGCGAACACCTGAACCTGAGCGGCCAAGAATCAGCAGAACTCATCAAGAGCCTTGTCGGAGCACGGATACGCAGACCACTGCGCCGTTACCGCCTACCCGCCGCCGAGCACATCGACTGGCACAACAAGAACCTCTTCAAACACCCCGCCCGCTGAAGCGTGAGCAAAGCGGTCGCATGATCACGCACAGAGCAGCGTCGCTATCGCTTGATCCTCGCCCTGCCACGTTCATCTGCCAACGTCGCCACACAGAGAATGTCAAGTTGCTCAGGGCACTCGCGGCGCGCAGTAGCAAGAGCTTCAAGAGATAGCCCGTCGCAGTCGGGGTTTACGGGGTCGGCCTCGTCCACTGGGAACAAGATGCCTAGCGGCTTCAAGAAGACCCTCGGGCTTAAGTTCAGCCGAGGTCATTACGGGCTCAGGCGGCTTGAAGCTGCTCGCCCCGCTGGTGGGCGGGTTCGGCGACCTCGTCAGGCGTGCGGAACAGACATACTGAATCTGTTGCGCGGCCAACTGCATCTCGAGTCCGATCCTCGTAGCGATAAAGAACCTTCAGCGGCCATGACTCACCGGTTGGCGGCGGAAGTTCCCATGTCACGATGGCGATCCACTCATCAGGGAAGTCAAAGCCGGGCTCTACCGATAGGTAGCGCACTCGAGCTTTGTCACCCTCGGAGCGCAATGCGGAGTTGAGCTGGCACAGACCACTTCTTGCTTCCTGCACGATGTCAATGCTCACGCGTACCTCAATTACTTTGCTCAACCTCAATGTCCAAAATAGCAGATTCGTTACCGAGATTGATACGATAATTGATCTACTCGAATTGGTCTACTCGCTTAGCTCACACGTCTTCACGCCAAAGTGAGATCGGCGACGCGACGCAATCCAGGTAACTCACCGCTCGTCAAGTCGCCATGTAGATCACGAAGCTGCTCTTCGAGGTCTTTGAGAGTCTTACCTTGCGTCCAATAGTCAGGTAAGTCCTCAAGGAAGCCGAGCCAGCACTCGTCTTGTTGCCAGTAGACCATCTTGGTGGTGTGCATAACCGACTCTCCCAGCGACTGCCTGCGTTCAACCTATCAGCCAAAGCACTGGAGGCTGTATGGCCCATTCGTTTACCGAGCCAGCCGCACCCGGCTACACCCCGTGCCGCTGAGGCATGGGCAATGCAGTTGAACGATCACGCACCGCGTTGCGTTTGTCGGGCATGATAGGTGTGTGAATGTGAAAACCTTGAACCGCCGGGTTTACTCCCTTGCTGACGCTGCGGAGATTCTTCGTATCAGCCCCAGCACGCTCGGATGGTGGCTTGACGGCGGCAAACGTGGGCGGCGCAGCTATCCACCGGTGATCCGTGTCAAGCCGACAGGCGAACGAAGCCTTACCTGGGCCGAGTTTGTCGAGGCTGGCCTGTTGCGACAGTATCGCCGGACGCTTGGCGTGCGTCTCAACGAGATCAGAGGGTTTGTTGCCGCTCTCAGAAACGAGTTAGGTGTTGAGCATCCGCTGGCTCATGCCCGTCCATGGGTGGGTGAGGGTCCCCAGCTGCTGATGCGCTTTCAGCAGGAGTGCAACTTGCCAGGCGATCTGTGGCTTATCGCTCCTGTAAGCGGTCAACTGATGCAGCTGCCAGCGGCTGAATCTTTCGTGCAGCGCGTCGAATGGGATGATGATCTGCCTGTCTCATGGAGACCGCACGACGACGCGGCCTCACCTGTCCGGTGCCGCCCCGATCGCCGTTTTGGACACCCCGCCGTATGCGGTATCAGCACGTCAACAATCTTTGAGCATCTTGATGGAGGAGAGTCCGAAGAGGAAGTAGCCGATCAATTCGATCTGTCCTTGCAGAATGTCCGCTGGGCTGCGGCGTATGAGACTTCCCGTGCGGTGCCTCTAGCAGCGTGAAACCTGCCACAGTTCGCTACTACTTTGATGCCGACATCCTCGGTCTCGGCAAGGTCGTTGCAGCACTCCGCCCTGACGCAACCTATCCAGGCGACCCAGGCGCAGTTGTGCATAAACGAAAGCGGGCTCCATGCGCTATTGCAAGCACAGACATTGACGATGTCGAATGGATGGCCTGCGTAGCCGCCGACGGAATGATCGCAATATCTCGCGACTCCAAAATATTGAGACACGTTGCCGAGATTGATGCTGTGACCGAAAGCGGGCTGCGGCTCGTCGTGCTCGTCAGTGCTGATGCCAGAACCGTGTGGGCGCAGCTTGAGGTCCTCATGTGCCAGTGGCGAGGCATCGAGCGCTTGAACAAAGTGCCCGGCCCATTCGTCTACCGAGCCAGCCGCACCCGGCTACAGCCCGTGCCGCTGTGATGGCAGAACTGTGACGGGATCGCTGTGATGAAATCTCGATTACGGCATGTCGGTTATGGCATCTCGGTTATGACATGTCGGTTATGACATGTCGCAGGTGATCGCCTAGAGGGTCTTCCGCTTGATCCGTTCAGTTCTCCTCACGCATCTTGTCTATTCATAACAACGCTCTATTCATACCAACGCGAGGCCAGCGACGCTTCGCAATCCAAGCAACTCACAGACTGCCAGTTCTGTGTGGCGATTACGAAGTTTCTTCAACCGGTAGCCAGATGCATAATAATCAATATTATCATTTCGGACTACCGCCAACAATAATATTTTAGATTGAAATGGCGCTAATGTCACACTAGTAATCTATACTGCTGTTTATGATTATCGAAGTCGCCGAACGAGCCCGAGCAGCGGTCAACGACCTGCTGGCTGCGGTCAACGCTGGCACTGCAACTTGCGCGGAACTGCGTGAGGTGCTGGGCGTGACCCGGTCAACGGCAGCCGCTATCAACACGGTTCAGACCGCTGCGGCTGAGTTGATCGCCCGATGCGAACGACACGGCGACGGCGGCGTGGAGATTTTGGCGTCGTCTGCGGGATTGTCACAACGTGAAGCCCACAACCAGGTCAAAACCGCTGAAGCGCTAAGCAAAGTCCCGAAGTTGCGTGACGCAGTGCAGTCTGGTGACGTGCCTGCGGCTAACGCTCGCAAACTCGCTGATGCCATCACCCGGACTGGGGCTGCCGCGGTAGCAGACGATGACATGTTGTTGCAGCAAGCTTCGTCGATGCGTCCTGAGCAGTTTGCACACACAACGCAGCGCTGGATCCACGCTCAACAAGCCGACAACGGCGCATCAGAATATGAGCGTCAACGAGCTAGGCGTTTCTTGAAAATCTATGAATCCGAAGACGGGATGGTGAACCTGCGAGGAGAATTTGACAAGATCACCGGGCAGCGCATCAGCAACCGGCTGCGCCACACAGCATCGCAGTTCTTCAACGCCGACAAGAAACTCCCTCAAGCCGAGCGACGTGAGTTCACCCAATGCCTAGCCGATGCCCTAGACCACCACACCACTATCACGGCAAGTGGCAGTGTCAGCAGCGCCGCGCGTGCCAGAACCGCAGGCAAGAACGCTGCGAGCAGCGGTGACCTAGCCAAGCAACACAAAAAGCAAACCTCTTCCAGCAGCGCCAACCGCGACGGTGATGACGCTGTAAGCAACAGCACTGACAGCCCTGCAGGTGGCGGCTGGCTGGCTGACATCACCGTGCTGGCTCACGTTAACGAGACCACTGGCGAGTTGATCGCAGAACTCTCAGACGGATCACGACTACCTCCCGCTGTGCTAGAAGAACTGTCCTGCAACGCTCGCTGGACCGGACTGATATTTGATCGTTACGGCGACGCAATCTGGCGCAGCAGATCACGACGAACAGTCACCGAAAGCCAATGGCAAGCCTTGCTAGCAATCCACGGTGGCTGTTTCCACTGCGGAGCACCACCCTCAATATGCCAAGCACATCACATCACCCCATATTCACAAGGCGGAGCCACCAGCTTAGAAAACTTGATCATGGTGTGCTGGAACTGTCACCACAAAATCCATCATCACAATTGGCGAGTCAAATCTCACCCAGACAACAGCCACACCCTGCACCCACCCGACAACTCGGCCAACCAACCCCGCTACGGGCCAGCCCAAGCAAACGACCACCCACCCGAGCCACCCCACCAAACCCGAAGAGACCGGGCTCAAAGAAACCGAGTTAGAACAGGCCGAGCCAGCAGACAAACTGGCAAAGCCAAAGTCAAGCACAAACCCAAAGCCAGAGACCCAGCCCCATCACCAGTTTCAACAAGCAGCAAAGCCAAAGACCCAGCCCCAGCCACACTCTGGTAACACCCAGAGACGGCAAAACCGAGTCGCTCGGCCTGCCCGCGCTGAATGTCAATCCGCTTGAGGTTGACGGGGAAGGGATGATCTCCAGCACTCTTGAGCGCTCGCTGGCCGTCAGTCGATCTAGTCCCTTCTGTGCTGGCCTAGCTAGGAGGGGCATAGCGATCAAGAGGAACTAGGTTGTCGCTCGCTATATCGCTTTCGGCTTCTGCAAGTTCGGCCATAGCCTCTGGGTCGCTGAGTATCTCCAAAGTCTCAAGAACTCCCTCGGGATCGCTCCAGTCCATTTCAGGATGCTGTGATCTCAGCCAACGCTCAGAAGTGGGATCTATCTGCTCCTCTTGTGATCCCGCCGGACAGCGCACAGAGGTCGCCCCAGGCTGGTGATCGCTAATGGATGCCGCATGTGCTGATTGATCCACATCTCAACCTTATGCAGAACCACGGCGAGCCCAGTCTGAGAACCACGTCGAGCCCAGTCTGGATGCCACGCAAGGCAGCTGCCTCCGGCCACCGCTAACTCCGACCTCCACACACCGAGAACGGTCTGGCCTTATGCGTGCAGCATCACCGCCTGTTCGACTTCGGAGCGCTCGGATTGGATCAGGATCATCGGATTCTGGTTAGCGAACACCTGAACCTGAGCGACCAAGAATCAGCAGAACTCATCAAGAGCCTTATCGGAGCAAAGAACCCATAATTCTCATGGCTTGCTCAGCTACCTAATGATCCGCCGAGCTAACCCTTCGTTAATCTCGTTGTGGCGAGGCACCGGTTGATATACACCTGTCTCAGGGTTTTGGTACCAATCATGCTTTGAGCCGTGCCGAACCAAGACCGACCCAGTCGCATGAATCCGCTTGATTAGTTCAACCCTTTTCACGCCAACGTGAGATCGGTGACACGACGCAACCCCGGCAACTCACCGCTCATCAAGTCCGCGTGGAGATCACGAAGCTGATCTTCAAGGTCTTCAAGAGTTACACCTTGCGTCCAGTAATCGGGGAAGTCCTCAAGGAAGCCGAGCCAGCAGCCGTCCTGTTGCCAGTAAACCATCTTGGTAGTGTGCATAGTTGACTCTCACAGCGGTTGTCCACGTTCAACTTACCGCCCGCAGCAGTGAGACCACACAGCCCGTTTGACTTTGGAGCGCTCGGATTGGATCAGGATCATCGGATTCTGGTCAGCGAGCGCCTGAACCTGAGCGACCAAGAATCAGCAGCGCTCATCAAGAATCTCATCGGAGCACGGATACGCAGACCGCTACGCCGTTACCGTCTGCCCACAGCCGAGCACATCGACTGGCACAACAAAAACCTCTTCAAACACCCCGCCAGCTGAGAGCCGCATAACCATGCATGGCTTTATCTGGATCAGGTGACTTGATCTGGTGAGCAGGCACGCATTACGTCTTGTCAGTGAGCCAAGAGTTCGCTGACCGCTTCGGGACGATGCTGAAGAGCCTCAACGAGTTGTTCAAACGTCATCTCCTTGCGATCAAGCAAAGGCTGGAGACGATCTTCCACAGTGTTTGCGCAGGTCAGATAGTGGACTGTGACCGGCTTACGCTGACCGATGCGCACTACTCGGTCGACCGCCTGAGAGTTGGTCGACGGATTCCACCAGCGGTTCACAAAAATAACCCTGTTCGCTTCGGTGAGCGTGAGGCCTTCACTGGCGACGCGTGTAGATGCAAGCAGCACCCAGCAACCAGGCTGAGTTTTGAAACGATGCACGGAGCGCTTTCGTTGATCAAGTGACTGCTCACCAGTCAGCATCGTCGCAATGTCGCCTGCGGCAGTTGCGAGCCGCTTGTGAAGCTGCCTTAGAGGGTCAAGCATGTACGAGAACACAACAGTCTTGCAGCCTTCTGCTCTTGCCGACTCAACGAGTTGAACAGCACGATCAAGTTTGGCGCTCTCGCCGGTCTCAGGATCAATATCGCAGATGGACCGCAGCTTGTTGAACGTCGCCAGATAGCCCTCTTCGGACCTGCGCCCGATAGAGGAAGCCACGAGATTGTAGGCGTGTCGTTGGGCAGGATGCAGATTGACGGTCACAATGTGCTCTGTCACCTCGGGCAACTCGGGGAGTACACGATCCTTGGTGCGACGCAAGAGATAAGGCCGAGCACGGGCACGCATCGCCTCAATACCGTGGCGATGGTCGTCGATAGCGAACCGCCGGGGATCAAGCAACGAAAGCAAACATGCCAAATCCTGAGCGTCACGCTCCACGGGCGTGCCAGTGAGTGCCCACACTTGCGGTGCGGCTATTTGGCGCATCGCTTGGTGTGCAATGGATTCAGCCTTGCGGAGGCGGTGGGCCTCGTCAGCAACGATGAGATCTGGGGGCTGATCTTGTAGATCATCCCAGAGACCACGTAAGTCCTCGTAGCTCGCTAGCAGGACATGAGCCCGAGCCACAGCACTGCGCCAGAGCGCTGGAGTAAAGGTGCGATTAGTGAACTCCAGACGTTGTGTAATCAACTCTGGTGCCCACTTGTCAGCCTCAGCTAGCCAGTTCGCCAGCAAAGTCCCAGGCGCAATGATTAGACACGACCTAATCCGGTTATATCGATAGAGACGCCGGATAGCACCGATGACCTGGATTGTCTTGCCGAGCCCCATGTCATCAGCGAGGATTGCCTTGCGATTGCGAAGCAGCCAAGCCACTCCCTCACGCTGAAACGGATAGAGGTCGTCCTTGACTCCCGGCGGAAGCAGCAGTGGAAGCACACGCCGCAAACGTCGATCACAATTACGCTCAAACCCAAGTCTAGGATCAAAACTCCATGACAGTAATTGCGATGGGCTTGAGCGAAGTTGTGAACGAATCGATTCACCCCAATCGGCAAGCGACTCGGTAACTCGCGCCATCTGATGGCCCATAGTCGCCCCGGTCTCAGAGAGGCTCAACTGGAGTTCGCTGTGGCATCCATAGTGGACTACTGAGGCCCGCAGCATGTCCTCAGAGACCACAGGAACAATTGAAGGATCTCTTGCTTGATGCAAGGCGGCATGTGGACTAAGGAATCACTCCGGCTTTAATCTGAGTCCACATCAGTTCAGCTTCGTCCACTGCCGTCGCTGGGAGATATCCATACCACTCCTGTCTAAGTCGCTCAGTCTCTTCATCAATCAGCGGAACGATACCTGCCTGCCAGCGAAGGATTTTCTCCATCAATACTAATCGCTGCTTACGGTCCGGGCCGGCCGCGATTCGCCATTTATCTTCAGTCTCATTAGCGGGTACAAGGAGAACATGCCTCCAAGGAACGCTGTGAGCGTCCCAGTTAAGATTTGACAATGGCGCAATCGCATGCTTCGCCTGTTCCAAGGAAAGCTGCAAGTTAGAATCATCCCCTAGACGATGAATTGCATCATCAAAGAGTTCACGCGCAAGATCTACGAGCAAAACTTGCACAATAGGCCAAAACAGAACACAGTCCTGCGATTCTTTGTCTTCAAGGCGCAACTCTGGTGGAGTATGATCCCGCATCAAAGCCCCATCTTTTCCTAGCATCGGCAGAGTATGGATCAGTGCATCCCAATAAACTGTGAGTTCATCTGCAAGTAGATCTATCTCTTCCTCACTGGGTCGAAATCGTTGGTAGATTTTGAGCGTCTCTCCGCCTTCGCCCCAACCCTTGTTGCGCCTCTCTCTGGAGAGCAGTAAACGTGTATTAAGTTTGTAGAATACCTCAAGTGTTGTGAGCCAATTGGATCCAGCCTTAATGTTTTTACCTGCCTCCATATAAATACGGCTATGATCAAAATCGGAATCGGTGACAGACCTGAAGAATGGATGATCAGAAATAAGTCGACGGGTTGCGATAGCGATTGCGTCATCCTCATCCATAATAATATTATCGTAGTCGGACATCGGTTTTGCGTATCGATTAAGGTGGCCGAACAAGCGTCGATAGCGGACTATGAAACTTTCTTCGTCTTCGAGTTGTTGAGGTGTAACGATCAAAACACTAACTTCTTCATCGCGAAAATTGGGATCTGGAGAATAGTTTGTTTCGTTGCTAAGCAAGTGCTTTATTGCAAATAGGCGGTGCTGACCATCAAGCGCATAGTATTTTTCAGTACCATCGAAAGTGAGCACCCCAAATGCTTCAGTTAGCCGCCCGCGTCCAAGTAAATTAAATTGCGGGTCATCCTCAAGGCTCACAGAATGCCATTGAGGATCGCCTCCCAATGCTGCTACCACAATCGAACTGAAGAACCTATCCTCATGTCGAGCTAGATATTGAGCAATCTCACTTGTTGAACGACTCTTCTTTAGGCCGCGTTGAATTGCTTGAGATAGTTCAGTAGCGCCATGAATATCTTCTGCAAAGCCAATATTTTGAGAGATCTCAAGCATGGACATTCTTGCTAGATAATAATGCCATCTACCTATTTTTGCTTGAACTGCAGGATATATTTGCATTATACATTCCTTCCTATACTATCCGACCGAAACACCGCTGTTGAGTTTGCCCATCATTGGTGCTCCAGCAGGTATAACTCGATTTGCGGGTGGATCAAGTGCTACCACCAACGCATGTTCAGCGTTGGCAAGCCAGTCCTTGACAGAAACATCAAATTCTGAAGGAACAAGAGCATATGAGAATCTGATTTGAACAAAAATTCCTTGAAACGTCATGATTCTGTCATTAAAATGTTTGGGTGCTGTGTGCTGCTGAAAGCGGCGACTTAGATTCTGGGTTTTACCGACATATATGGCACCAGACACTTCAGGAGGCAACGCATATACT
>JAPYNU010000002.1 GCA_028283245.1 Candidatus Aldehydirespirator catecholifindens
ATCGCCTACCGCCCGTATCACCACCGCCCCTCCAGCGTCCCCCACCGGCTGGAGCTCAGGGTGTTGTTGTTGGCTTGCTCGGTCAGCGTTTAGCCTTGACGGTTGCTGTGACTGATAGCAACTACCGCGAGCGTTCGATGTGGCTCGACACTTTCGAGGGTTCGCTCGAACCTCGTGCGGCGCTGCCCGGCGACCGTGATTTTGATGTGGTCATCGTCGGGGGAGGCTTCACCGGGCTATGGACCGCCTACTACCTGATGAGTAGCGACCCCACGCTGCGGGTAGCGGTGCTCGAACGCGAAATCTGTGGTTTCGGTGCTTCGGGCCGCAACGGCGGTTGGGCGGTCGGCGAACTAGCGGCCGGTATAGAAAAATATGCGGCTTTGCCGGAGTCGGATCTGTCGGCTTCGTTGCGGCTCGCTCGGGCCGTGTTCGACAGCGTTGACGAGATCGGCCGGGTGGCATCAGCGGAGTCAATCGACTGCGGCTATCACAAGGGCGGCTGGATACGGCTGGCTCGCAATCGTCCTCAGGCACAGCGACAAGCCGTCGAAGTGGCTCATGATTATGAACTCGGCCTTACCAGCGACGAGATCAGGCTGCTCAGCGCAGACGAAGCTCGCTGCTTCGCCAACGCCACCGATGTGCATAGCGGCATCTTCTTCGCCGCTTGTGCAGGGCTCAACCCGGCACAACTGGTGCGAGGCCTAGCCGAGGCTGTCGAGCGCCGCGGCGCTGTGATCTTTGAACGAACCGCTGTTGCTGCTGTTGAGCCGGGTCGAGTGTCAACCGATAAGGGCACCGTGCGAGCCGAGGTGGTAGTCCGAGCGACCGAGGCCTACACCCGTGATCTCCACGGAAGACGCCGTCAGCTTCTGCCTGTGTATTCGCTGATGGTCGGCACCGAGCCTGTGCCGCAGTCGCTGCTAGATGAGATCGGTTTGGCCGACCGCCCCACTTTCAATGATGATCGCCATATGGTCATCTATGGTCAGCGCACCGCCGATGATCGCATCGCATTCGGCGGTAGGGGAGTGCCATATCTTTACGGATCGCGCATCAAAGCCGCATTGGAGCGTCACGACCGTTCGCATCAACGCATTCGCGACACGCTGGTGGAAATGTTCCCAGCTTTGGCTCAAGTCCGGTTCACGCATCGCTGGGGTGGCGTGCTGGGAATAAGCCGCAACTGGACTCCGTTCGTCCATTTCGACCGGTTCGCAGGCACCGCCGGGGCGGGAGGCTATGTCGGTGAGGGGGTGGCACCCGCAAATCTGGCGGGACGCACTCTGGCGGCGTTGATCACCGGCAGCGACTCCGAGCTGGTAACTCTGCCGTGGGTGGGTGTGCGTCATCGTCGCTGGGAACCCGAGCCGCTGCGTTGGCTGGGAGTGCGCTCCAGTCGGGCGATAATGGCCGCCGCTGACAGCTATGAGTATCGCCGCAACACCCAGGCGCGTGCTGCGCTGTATCTAGCACGCAAACTACGCAACGCCTAACCCATCCGGCACAACAACCGACACGCATCCGGCACATCCGGCACAACGACCGGCACGCATCCGGCACAACAACCGACACGCATCCGGCACATCCGGCACAACGACCGACGCATATCTGGCGCAATGATTGACCGGCACCCCGGCGCTTTGTGCAACGACCGGCACCCCGGCGCTTTGCCTGGTGCCGATTGTGCAGCAAGACGGCGCAACAACCAGACAACTCTTCTGAAGGTGTAATTTGGGCTTATGACCTCCGACACCGAACTAGCGCATCGTTACGCTGCGGCACTTCCAAGCTTTCTTCATCCGCTTTACGCGGAGCCGATCTCTATTGACCACGGCGAGGGCAGCTATGTCTTTGATGTGGAAGGCAACCGTTACCTAGATTTTTTTGGTGGGGTTCTCACCACCATGATCGGCCACGCTGAGCCCAGCGTCGTGGCAGCAGTCCAGCAGCAGGCGGCCAAGGTGATGCACACTTCAACGCTCTACCTGAACGAGCCGATGATCGCTTTCGCCGAAGAAGTCGCCCGAGTGTCGGGGATCAACGATGCCAGAGTCTTCTTCCTGCCTTCGGGCAGCGAAGCCAACGACGCCGCATTGCTGTTGGCAACTATCTATAACGGCTCCAACCAGGTGCTGGCCATGCGCAACAGCTACCACGGGCGGACTTTCTCGACTCAGGCCATCACCGCTCAGCGCAGTTGGTCATCCACTAGCCACTCTGGGCTGCATGTCAGTTATGTGCATGGCGGCTACCGGTTGCGGAGCCCGTTCAGGCACCTTGACGATGATGCCTACACCAACGCTTGCGTTGATGATCTAGTGCAGCTCATTGACATGGCTACCACCGGTGACGTGGCCGCCATGATCGCCGAGCCGATCCAGGGAGTGGGCGGTTTTGTGGTTCCGCCTGACGGGTTCTTCGGGGCTATGGGCAAAGTGCTTTCCGAGCACGGCATTTTGTTCATCTCCGATGAGGTGCAGACCGGCTGGGGTCGCACCGGCGAGCATTTCTGGGGTTACGAAGCGCACGGGATAGTTCCCGACATGCTGACTTTCGCCAAAGGTGTCGGCAACGGGATCACTTTGGCTGGTGTGGTTGCTCGTGCTGAGATATTTGATCGGATCAAAGCCTTGCAGTTCTCTACTTTCGGAGGCAATCCGCTGTCGGTGGCTGCGGGCCGGGCCACGTTGGCAAGGGTGCTACAAGATGATCTGCAAGGCAACGCTTTGGCGATGGGCCGTCGTCTCGCCAACGCGCTGGCACCAGCTGTTGAAAGCTACGACTGGGTGGCCGAGATGCGAGGCCGAGGGTTGATGCTGGCTTTGGAGTTCGTGCATCCCGGGTCGATTGAGCCTGATGCGGCGCGTGGTGCTGCTGTGATGGAAGCCTGCAAAGACCGGGGTTTGCTGATCGGCAAGGGCGGCCTTTACGGCAATGTTGTCAGGGTGACGCCGATGCTGAATGTCACCGCTAACGAAATCGATGAAGGTGCCGAGGCGCTGCTGGGCGCTTTAGCCGCCGTTGGTGCCTGAGTTGCCCGTGAGCCCAGCTGACCGCAGCGAACTTCTGTCAGATTTCCACCGCACGCGTGGAAATCTGACAGTTATTCACGCCCCTGCCCTCTTTTGGAAGCGGTTAGGAAGCGGTTGATGCCAGATGCGAGGTGGCACCACATCCCAGCACCCGCAGAAAGGCACCACCACGCGGTTTGGGATAAAAGAAGCTCGACTTGGGTGGCATTCTGCCTTCTTCGTCGGCCACTGTGAGCAGTTCGTCCACGGATAGCGGATACATCACGAAGCCCACCCGATCAGCCGTGTCGCAGCAGTTGATCAGCTCTGAAAGTCCGGCAGTGTCTGGCACGTATTCAACGTTGCCGGTGCCTGATAGTTCATTG
This sequence comes from Candidatus Aldehydirespirator catecholifindens, assembly GCA_028283245.1. GTDB lineage: Bacteria > Actinomycetota > Acidimicrobiia > Acidimicrobiales > Aldehydirespiratoraceae > Aldehydirespirator > Aldehydirespirator catecholifindens. The sequence continues at coordinate 3,404 of JAPYNU010000002.1, forward strand.
GCACCGAGCATCGGATCCAGCACTTCGCAGCGCAGCCGGTCAACATCAAGTTGGCTCAGCGCGCCCGTTGTTGTATGCAACGGTGGCAGCGTGAGGCGATGCCATCCTCCTGCGGCATAGACACCCACCTCGCCGCGATGACGCGGACGGGCATCCTCTGCGCTGCGTGAGCGCTCCAGCATACCTCCGCGGTCGCTTATCTGGTGGTTCAGCGAACGCAGACATTCCTCATGGTCTTGTTGGACAGTGATATCTACCGCTCGGTGGTATGCCTCCACATGAAGCTGGCTGTGCGGGAAAACTGCGGCCAGCGTGCGAGCCAGCAACGGATTGTCGGGTTGTCGCTGGCGTGCTCGCAGCGCCGCCGCTGAGCGATGATGCCCGTCCGCCACATATAGGGTTTTGCCTTCGATGCTGGCTAGGACGCGGTCGTTGAGTTCGGCGGGCACTGTCCAGATCTGGTGTTTCACTAGCTCCGAGCCGAACTCCAAATGTGGTGCTGCTGTTGTTGCGATTTCGTCCAGCAGTGTCGCATATTCTGAGTCCGCCCAAGCTCTCACTGTGAGCGCCACAGGATGCGAAGTGGCACCCACACCCAGCAGATGAGCAGTTAGGAGTTCGGTGCGATCTTCTCGCACGTTCTCGTGGATGCGGATGCGGCCGTCGTTGAAGCCGTCTAGTGACGCTGTGCAGATCAGGCCGGTTTGTGAGCCGCGAGCGTGGGTCAGCCGATACAAGTGCAGGGCAGGTTGTCCGGTCGGTGCGAACACTTCAGCATCAAGCAGCCTGGTCAAGGCGGTGGCACCCGACGTGACCAGTCGATCAAGCGAGAGTTTCGTGTCGTCGATCAAGTCTTCGCTGCTGCGGGTGACGTTGACGTAGCTATAGGGGTTGCCCTCCGCAATTGAGCGACGCTGGTCTGCGGTGAGGTTGTCGTAGGCGCGGCTGATCACTCGTTCTGCCCATTCTGGTTTGACCAGATGACCCAAATAGGGTGCTAGCAGCGGCTCGAAACTCAAGGGCTGAGCCTGGATTCGCTGGGATTAGCTGCTGTCGGGGATGTGGCCGCTGTTGGGGGTGTGGCTGCTGTTGGGGGTGTGGCTGCTGTTGGGGGTG
>JAPYNU010000020.1 GCA_028283245.1 Candidatus Aldehydirespirator catecholifindens
GTCGAGGCTGGTGGCACCGCCTTTTGAATATGGGGTGATGTGATGTGCTTGGCACATGCTGGGCGAGGCACCGCAGTGGAAGCAGCCGCCGTAGCTGGCTAGTAGTGCTTGCCATTGTGTTGGTGTGACGCTGCGGCGTGATCGGGTTCGCCAGAGGGCATCTCCGTTACGGTCATAAACCAAACCGGCGATACGGGCGTTGCAGGTCAGTTCTTCGACTACAGCGGGCGGTAGGCGTGATCCGTCTGATAGCTCGTAGATCAGGTCACCGGTGGTGTCATCAACATGCGCAACCAGTGTGATATCAGCTACCCAACCCCCGCCAGCAGAACCAGTCTCAACACCATCAGCGATACTTGAAATATTGCTGGCTCTTGTGGTGTCGTGTGCGGCATCCTCACCATCGTTGGTGGCTTCACTGTTTGCGGTACCCGCATCGTTGGCGGCGCTGTTATCTCTTGCGCTGGTTGAGACGCGTTTGTCGCTGGCGATGCCACGACTGACGGTGGTGCGCTCTAGGGCGTCGGCCATGCATTGTGGGAACTCTCGACGCTGGTCTTTGGGGAGCCGCTGATCGTTGTCGAAGAGTTTGTTGGCAATGTGTCGTATCCGGTTACTGATGCGTGTGCCAGTGATCTTGTCAAACTCGCCATACATAGCGATCATGCCATCCTCAGCGTCGTAGAACCGCAAAGATCGTCTATCACGCTGACGGGCATGCTCAGAAGCACCATTGTCAGCTTGTTGGCTGGTGATCCAACGCTGTGCAATGCATTTAAACTGCTCAGGCCGCATCGAACCAGCCTGCTGTAACAACTCAGCGTCACCGGCTACCGCAGACGGATCGGTTTTGGTGATCGCATCAGCAAGTCTGCGAGCATTCGCTTGCGACACTTCACCAGATTGCACAGCGTCTCGTAATTTGGGGACTTTACGCAAAGCTTGCGCGGTCTTGACCTGACTACGCGCTTCGCTCTGCGATAATCCAGCAGACACAGCTAGCACCTCAGCACCACCATCGCCGTGACGCTCACGAGCAGCGATCACTCAGCAGCAGCAGTCTGGAATACTGCACCAGCAGCCATAAACACTCGCGTCTGCTCCAGCGCGGCACGCAGTTCCGCAGAAGACACAGCACCGTCACGCACATCAGCAAGCATCCGCTTGGTGGCTGCGACCGCTTGTTGAGCATCCTCTAAAATCATGAACATCAGTATAGACTATGGGTGTGACAAAACAACCTCTTTAAACCAACGAACTTATTTTCTGAACATCTTTCCTGATAACCATGCAGTGTGGAATGATTCGGTTATAAAGAAGAACCCACACATCTGACCGTAGGCGCGGGTATCAGCGCTGCGCGCGGGCTACTGACGATCCCAGGCTAGTAAGGTTAGGTGATGGCAGTTTTTGCCCAGTTACTAGCTTGTTCATTTACTCCTTCATTTACCCCGAGCCGACGATCCGTGCTGATTGAGCGTGTCGGTTAGCGAAATCAACTCCGCTACGCCACAGCGCAGTGAGCTAACTCAGCAACCCCCGAGGTGTTCTACTGTTTTTCGGCCTTGCTACAAGCTCAACTTTGAACTGACTCTTTTGTGGGTGAAGACCTGCAAGCGCCGCAAAGGTGTCGGCTGGTGGTGTAGCGAAACACCCGACGGATCAGCAGCGCTGGCGTTTCGGGCTATTTCTGGTGAAGTGATCGCAGATGCTTGGGGTCCGGGTGCCGAGTGGGCTATTGCCCAATTGCCAGCCCTGCTGGGCAACAGCGACGATCCCAGCGACTTTCGACCCTTGGATCCGGTGATAAGCGAACTGACAGAAAAGCTGGGTGTGCCACGGTTGAGTGCCACCGGGCGCTGGTATGAGGCCACAGCCACCGCAGCCATCTTTCAGCGAGTGGTCAGCGCGGATGCTCGCGCCTCAGTCGCCAGAATGGGACGACTGTTCGGAGCTGAAGCGCCAGGCGGCGCTCCGCTGCCGTTGTTTCCCAAACCCGAAGTAGCGCTGCGATTACCAGATCATGATTTCCACCGCGCTGGAGTGGATCGCAGCCGTAGTCGTGTGATCCGGATAGCCGCCAAACACGCTGAGCGGCTTGAGAAGCTGGAGGATGTGGCAGGCGCTGAAGCCCGTGAATGGTTGCAGCAACTCAGCGGCGTAGGCCCTTGGACCGCGGCACGCAGTTCGGCTGTGGCAGGTGCCGATGCTGATGCGGTGCCGGTCGGTGATCTGCATGTGCCGAGAATGGTGACTTATGCGCTCAGCGGCATCAACGGTGGCGACGACAACTCAATGCTGGAGTTGCTAGAGCCTTACGCCGGGCATCGCTGCCGGGTGATCCGGTTGCTGCGAATCGCCAAAGCCGGTCCGCCGCGATATTTTCCTGCGCCCACCCCTTTCGATATAGCCCACATCTGAGCCCTGAGCTCCGAGCCCGGCGAGCTGTCGCCACTGCCGGGGGCGGTGCTAGCAATTGCGCTCAGCTCAATGGATGCTTTGCCGCCACAAAAACCTGCTAGCGGTTGCGCTTAGCTCGGTGGGCCAGAGTGCGCTTCACATAGCCAGCAACTTCTGGGGTCTTGCAGCCTGTCTGGCCATGGTCAACCTGCACCGGGCCGAGCCGCTCAGCAGCGGCCAGCACCGCAGCTCGCAACTCCGTGTCACGCAACGCCATCACGATCATGGCACCGTTCATCTCGTGACGCACCCGATTAGGCCGTCCAGCTATTTCAGCCTCGATCTGAATGAGCAAATCATGCAGTTCGAGAAGTGACCACACATCAGGGTTCTCAGCGGTGCAGGTAACGATGAACCAGCCCACCGAAGCAGGCCATTCACCCGAAACATCACGCCAAGAGTCGCTCAGGATGCGGGCGTAAGGTGTGCGAGCGCAAAGGCCTCCCAGAGCTTCAGCAAGGATGTAGTTGTCAACGTCTTCAAGCCAGCGACGAGCTTGCGCTTCGGTCAAGGCGCAAGGATCAGCCACCCGCAGTGCCAGCACCCGAGCATCGTGGTTGCCGCTGTCCCAGAGCTGCTCTGCCAAAGCGTGATCAACCTTGATCTGTTTAGCGACCTTGTTGAGAACCGCGTAACTGACACCGAACATCGGCTCGGCAGCCCCATGACGGGCATAGATTTTGCGATTCTGAGCAGTACCAGCCGCTTCGAGCTGCTCCATCACCTCAACAAACCGCAAATCCAGCGGCTCCTGCGATTCTTGAGAACTCTGAGAACCGCGTGATCCCTGCGATTCTTGAGAACTCTGCGATCTCTGAATCTGTTGAGGCACGGTCTTGGCTCAGTTCAGCCCCAGCTCAGCGGCACGATCCATGACTCTTTCAGTCTCAGCGGCGATGGTTGTTGTGTCGCCATGACCTGTATGCACCACCGTTTCCGGCGGCAGCACCAGCAACCTGTCACGAATGCTGGCCAGGATGGTGGGCTCATCGCTGTAGCTGCGTCCAGTGGCACCAGGACCGCCACAAAACAGCGTGTCACCCGACAACACCCGACCGTCGGCTGAGTCATAGAAACAACAGCATCCAGGCGAATGCCCTGGCGTGTGGATCACTCCCAACTCGTGACCTCCCCCAGACAGCACAGCACCAGATTCCAGGTCACTGTCTGGCGAATCATCGGGATGCACCACGTCCCAGAGCATCCGGTCAGCGGGATGCAACAGCACCGGTGCGTCCACAGCATCGCGCAAAGCCACCGCTGCGTTGATGTGATCGTTGTGGCCGTGGGTGCATACGATGGCAGACACCTTCCGTCCCGCCACCCCAGCAACAATCGGCTCAGGATCATGAGCCGCATCAAATATCAAGACTTCGCGATCGTTGCCAACCAGCCAAATATTGTTGGTGACCTGCCACTGACCGCCGTCAAGTTCAAAAACGCCGTCAGTGGTAACCAGCTCAATCACAGAACCACCACCGAACGTAGCACCTCACCGCGCTGCATTTTGGTGAAAGCCTCCTCAACGTCACCGATGCCGATTGTTTCTGATACGAAGCCATCAAGATCCAGTCGCCCTTGCAGGTAAAGATCAATCAGCATCGGGAAATCACGGCTCGGCAGACAATCGCCATACCAACTGGACTTGAGAGCGCCACCCCGACCGAACATCTCAATGAAAGGCAGTTCGATAGTCATATCTGGATGCGGCACCCCGACCAGCACCACCGTGCCAGCCAGATCTCGGGACTCGAACGCTTGACGGTAAGTTTCGGGCAGGCCAATCGCTTCGATGGCCACATCAACTCCGTTGCCGTTGGTGAGTGCTTTTATTGCTTCTACCGGGTCGCAGTCAGCGGAGTTGATGGTGTGGGTCGCTCCGAAGGTTTCAGCCCATCGCAGTTTGCGATCGTCAATGTCTACGCCGATGATGATCGAAGCACCGGCCAGTGCGGCACCGGCGATAGCGGCATCGCCCACTCCCCCACAGCCGAAAACAGCGACGCTGTCACCCCGAGACACGCCGCCAGTGTTGATGGCTGCACCGATACCAGCCATCACACCGCAGCCCAGCAGACCCGCCGCAGTAGGCGCAGCCGACGGATTGATCTTGGTGCATTGACCCGCAGCTACCAGCGTTTTCTCGGCGAAAGCGCCTATGCCGAGCGCAGGAGAAAGAACCGTTCCGTCGGTCAAAGTCATTTGCTGGGAGGCGTTGTGTGTGTCAAAGCAAATCTGGGGGCGGCCTCGAGAGCAGGATCGACATTGACCGCATACCGCTCGCCAGTTGAGGATCACATAATCGCCGGGCGCGGTTTCGGTGACTCCTGCGCCAACGGACTCAACCACCCCGGCAGCTTCGTGCCCCAGCAGGAACGGAAACTCGTCGTTGATGCCGCCCTCGCGGTAGTGCAAATCTGTATGACAGACACCGCAAGCTTGTATCGCCACAACCGCCTCACCCGGACCGGGGTCGGGTATCACCACATCAGCGATGGTGACAGGCTCGCCTTGAGCCATCGCTATCACGCCCTGCACGGTTTGTGGCATGTGTCGGTCCTCCCAATGCCTGTGTGGACACTTTCCGGCCACACCTGCGAATACCGTAGCCTGAAAGCGTGATTGATCTCCGCTCCGACACTGTCACCAAGCCAACCGCAGCGATGCGTGCAGCTATGGCTGAGGCCGCTGTCGGCGACGATGTCTACGGCGAAGACCCCACCGTTAACTTGTTGCAGTCCACTGTGGCGGACTTGCTTGGCAAAGAAGCAGCGCTGTATGTAACCAGCGGCACGCAAAGCAACCTTTGCGCGTTGATGTCCCATTGCGAACGCGGCGACGAATACATCGTCGGCAATCACGCTCACTGCTACATCTACGAAGCTGGTGGTGCTGCGGTGCTCGGATCGATTCAGCCTCAACCGGTGCCGATCGGCGAAGATGGGATGATCGACCTTGACGCAGCTGCAGACGCAGTGAAACGCCACGATCATCACTTTGCGCGCACCCGACTGCTTTGTTTGGAGAACACCATCGACGGCAAAGTGCTGAGCCTAGAGCAGATGCGTGCTTCGGCTGAGGTCGCCTCTAGGCACGCTCTGGCGCATCATCTTGACGGTGCCCGAATGTGGAACGCTGCGGTGGCTCTCGGGGTTGCTCCTGCGGAAGTGGCTTCGCATTTTGATTCGGTTTCGGTGTGCTTGTCGAAAGGTTTAGGTGCGCCGATGGGTTCGCTGCTGGTGGGATCAGCGGATCTGATCGATAAAGCTCACAAATGGCGCAAGATGCTCGGCGGTGGGCTGCGTCAAGTTGGGGTGGTAGCGGCTGCGGGCTTATATGCGGTTAGCCATCACATAGAGCGGTTAGCCGATGATCACAACAAAGCCGCTCGCCTAGCTAAAGGACTCAAAGCGATACAAGGCGTAACTATTGAATCCTGTAGCACCAACATGGTGTTCATTCATCTTGATAAACAAGTTCTGCACCCACAGAGTGATCCGCAAAATGATCTTCGAGAGCGCAACGTGATTAGCGAGTGGCACGGCCCAAGATGCCGACTGGTAACGCATCTCGGCATTAGTGATACCGACATAGACACAGCCGTTTCAGCATTCGCTGATTTGATCGCCACGCAGTGAGACACGATGAGCAGTGAGTCACTATGAACAATGGATCGCAATGAGCAATGACCCCCACTAGCCTCTATCTGCATATAACAAAGCATGGCAAGTCACAATGAACAGTGGGTCGCAATGAACAATGACCCTGCGGCTTTGGTTGTGGCTGGCACATTGATGCAAGCCACGACACCGGGTCATCTGGAGGTAACCGATGCTGTGGTTGAGGTTGACCAAACCGGTGTGATCACAGCAGTACATGACCGTGCCAGCACCGAGGGTGCCGCAGCCGCTCAGCGCTGCATCGAGTCGGCTGTGCGCCATGTGGAACTGGATTACAACACTGTTCTGATGCCTGGGCTTGTGGATTTGCATGTTCACGCGCCGCAGTGGCCTCAACTCGGCACCGGGCTAGACCTGCCGCTGGAACGTTGGCTTCTTGAGTACACTTTTCCGTTGGAGGCTCGCTACTCCAACAGCGACTTCGCAACGGCTGTTTGGGATGATCTGGTGCCGTCGCTTGTGGCTATGGGCACCACCACTGCGGTTTATTTCTCGTCGATTCACAACGAAGCCACCACCGCTTTAGCGCAGGCTTGTGTTCGACACGGGCAGCGGGCGCTCGTGGGTCGGGTAGCGATGGATCACCCGTCAGGCACACCCGATTGGTATCGCGATGCCACAGCCTCCGCCGGGGTTGCGGCTTCGGCGGCATCCATTGAAGAGATCACAGCCGTCGAGTCGGCCAGAGCCGCCAAAGCTGACGAATCAGGCGACACCGTTAACACCGCTGTTAGCGCTACACCGCTGGTGGCACCAATTGTGACGCCCAGGTTCACGCCTGCATGTAGCGATGCTCTGCTTGAAGGGCTAGGCGAGTTAGCTGAAGTAACCGGCACACGGATTCAAACCCATTGTGCCGAGTCGGATTGGCACAGCGTCTACGCCCAAGATCGTTTCGGTACCAGCGACGCGGCAGCGTTTGAGCGTTTCGGCCTTATGCAACCTCGAACGGTTTTAGCTCACAGCGACCATCTCACCAGCAGCGATATGGACCTAGTGGCGCAGCATCGGGCGGGCGTTGCTCACTGCCCGATGTCAAACTCGTATTTTGCGAATGCCGTGTTCGCAGTGCGCCGTGCTTTAGCTGCTGGGGTTGGTGTTGGTTTGGGCAGTGATATTGCTGGCGGTGCCAGACCCGGGCTGCTGGGCGTATGTCAAGACGCCGTAACAGTGTCACGCATGCTTGAAGACGGTGTGGATGCCTCACTCACGCTGGGAGAGCGCGGCGTAGCCCAGTCACGTATCAACACCGTGACTGCTTTCTGGCTAGCTACTGCGGGCGGGGCTGCGGTGCTGGACTTGCCTGTGGGATTGATTGAGTCAGGCAGATGTTTTGACGCAATTGCGGTGCGCACCAACCGGCCAGGAGGCGCGATCCGCTTGTGGGAAGGCATTGACGACGAGGCTCGCTGCTTCGAGAAACTGGTGCGTCTCGCCACCACGGACGACATCAGCAATGTCTGGGTAAACGGCACCGCCATAAAACCCCAGTAACCCACCTCAATATCTTCGCCCCGCACTGGCGCTTGACAACCTCATATTACTGTGCTAAACACGATATGAGATATCAATAGCAACACGGAGCCCCCATGAAGCTAAACACCACCTTCTCAGCACTGGCCGCGATAGCACTTGTTGGAACCTTATTCTCTGCCTCTCCAGCAGCAGCAGCCGCTGATGGAGCTAACTCAAATGCACGTAGTCAAGCTAGTTATGATTCAATTTTCAATAGATATCCAGAAAATATCACCCCAAAGACTGAAAGCATCTCAGATATACTAACTTTGAAAAGCGGGACGACTCCGCCGTATGGCTTTTATGAGGTAGAACCTGAATCATCCAAAGCTCCTGCCATGACAAGCAGCGAAGCTTCCCTAAACGTAGATGACATTACTTCGGTGAAGGAGTCAACCTTTCAGACCATGTGGGATCCAGGTTCTGTAATTCCCTCGCACGTATCCGCCATATCTGAGGGCGAGCACGTAGAAATGCTGATGCTTGAGCCCAAGGATAGATCCTCGCTCATGGTGCTGCTAGTCATAGATAGCGCGGAAGCAGCAACTGAATACCAATTTAAAGGAGCTGTACCACCAGGATATTCAGCTGAGTTGCAGTCAGATGGTTCGGTCAGATTTCTGGACTCCGACGGCAATGAGGCCGGAGGCATAATGAAGCCATGGGCCCATGACTCCAATGGAGTTGCAGTTCCGACCAGTTTCCGCTTGGACGGCGATACTCTTGTACAGACAATAAATCATCAAGATGCATCACACCCCATAATCGCCGACCCATGGTGGGTGCCAGTTATAGTTGTAGCTGTCAGAGTGGCGATCACAATAAAGAGAATATCTACAACCGTCAAGGTGACTGCAGGAACATGTGCAGGGCATCCAGGTTGTCGCTTGATAGTTACGGCAGTGGTTGACAACGGTTACCGTGCTGGCTCTACTATTTATAATAGTGTTAGGAACTATCATGGAAAATCAAAAGGGAAGGGTTAGATCTTGATGATGCGGTTAGCTACTAAAATTACAAATTTATGGTACAGTCTTGCACACTCATTTATTCTAGGGTATCACCCATGAAACTCAAGTTTGCAAAATCTCGGCCGGTGACTCATCAAGCTTCTGGTTCCTGGCTGTATCGTTTGTGTCTTTATACTGCCAGCCGCTGCTATCGCAAAGAAGAACAATTGCTGGAGCGCGAAATAAGTGCCGAAGCTTTAGGAAAAGTATCATCCGCTAACCGATATCGTAGACGTGCTAATCGCCAACGTAAGTACGCAGCAGAATCCGAGAGGATCGCTGTAGAGCGACTGAAACCAACTACACGACCTATGAGCACAGGATCATCAAAACAGGCAGCTATGACTGGGACCTCTCCAGCAGCTATGGCCGCGCAAGATGCAATTGCAGAAGAAAGCGATACCGCTGAATGGCTCGAACTTCTTTATGGCCTAGGTGAATTTTGATATACACGTAAGTTGATGCATGGATAAGTTAATAGCTGTCCTTAAGTTTCTGAATCCGTTTGGGCAGGTACGGTTCTCTAATGGAGCAGTTGCTTCCGTCAGTTTAGATCGGCTCGCACGCGCTCTCAACTTTCTGAGTTGGCTAGCGATCTTAATTGCACTTGTCACAACAGTCATGTATGATGACAGACTTCCCAATTTTTATTGGTATAGCATATCAGCATTCATCATTATGACCACCATTCTTTCACAAGCACGTCTTCGCTGGGCAGTGAAAGCTGCCGAGTGCGATGATCGCAAACTTCGCAACTCGATATCTGTCAGACTTCAGCATCGTTCATTTGATTTTCTAGCTAACAACCATGCCAAACAAGCTGAGATACTGCTAGATAAAGCTTCGGAAGAAGAGAGTCGTGGAAACTTCAAAAAAGCTGCGAAACTCCATCGTAGATCTGAGCGCGAACGACAACGGGCTAAGAAAGCTCGAATATCAGCTGGTGGGTCAGCGTTTTAGGTCTACTTTTAGGGTTACTTGACTTGGAGTTTTTGGTGGATCGGTAAAACCGAAACCCAGCGGACCTTCAATAGGCCTTAGTTCGCCTAGATCCTCATCGGCTAGCAAGCCGCTGGCTGCGGTGACTCTCACGATCTTGCAGGTGCGATACCACTCTTTGACACCAGTCGGGCTCACCCCATAGGTTCGAGTGCCGAGCAAAGCCCGCGAGCACCAATTCTCAACGGTGGCAGTCACAAACCTTGGCCGCGGCGGCAGCGGCACCACGAAACTGCCCAGATCAATCGTCAGTCGAAGATCGCCGGAAGCCACAGACATCGTGACCTCACCAAGCATCACCTCCACAGGCTGCACACGCACCTCATCGTAAGAGTAGATCGAAGTGATGTAGTCGGCACCATACTCTGGTGCCAGCAACACCCGCTGGCCGTCGGGTTGAGCCCACATCACATCGCTGAGCACCCCGACGGGACTGCTAGCCCAGTTGCCGATCACAAAACGATGCCCCGATGAGAACCCCAGCGAAGTTATTGATCCTCTGACCGTCTCAATCAAAGCTCTAACCGACCTTCTGGCGCGCAACTAACAACAACCACCGAAGCTAGCAACGGCGACGGTTCCGGTCGGCTTCGATAAGTGCCTCAATAGCTTCCACAGCGCGAGTTAGATCATCGTTCACCACGATCTCATAGCCGAGTTCCAAAGCCTCCGCTCGTTCCGAAGCGGTCTTGTTCATGCGTCGCTGCACTGTCTGGAGATCATCACCACGACGCAACAGCCGCTGCCTTTGATGCTCAGCGCTAGGAGCATCAACGAACACCAGCACTACATCATCATGCAGTTCCTTAACCTGTCGACCTCCGCCAACGTCGATCTCTAGCACAACATCACAGCCGTCGGGAGGTGCTGGCAGCGGAGTGCCTTGCAGATAATCCAAGAACTCCACCCACTCTAGAAAGCGTCTCTCAGCTACGGCAGCCTCAAACGTGGAGCGATCCACGAATTCGTAGGCTGTTTCGGGTTCACCAGCACGCCGGGGCCTAGTTGTCCACGAACGCGACAACCAGAGTCTGGGGTCGCGAGCTACTAACCGCTCGACAATGGTTCCTTTGCCTACGCCTCCCGGCCCAGAGATGACCACCACTGTGCGACCCGCCAGGAACGTCACCCGGCGAGCCTATCGCCGCCTTGTTTAGCCGAAAGCTTTGAGCAGGTCGCTGCGTTGACGGCGTCCAAGCCCCCGAAGGCGACGATTCTCGGCGATTCCGAGAGATTCCATCGCTCTACGAGCTTTGACTTTGCCTACGCCCGGCAGAGACTCAATCACCGACAGCGCTTTCATTTTGCCGACAGTGTCGTCATCGGTGCGTTTCAATAGATCAGCCAACAGCAGATCGCCAGCCTTAAGTCGGCTGCGCAACTCGGCGCGCTCACGGCGCACAGCCACAGCCTTGACTAGGGCTTCTCGCCTGACCTCATCAGTAATTCCAAAGGTTTTAGCCACGAAATACGAGACTAGTTCAACCGATGCGGCTCTGCCACCGAAACCGCTCCAAATCGCAAGTCAGTTACTGCGTTGTGGGATCGGGATCTTGGCGACGGAGGCTGTTGTGTAGGCGCTCAGCCGCTTTCAGGGGATCATCAGCGTCGGTGACCGGTCTGCCGATCACAAGCAGATCCGCTCCAGCTGCCAAAGCCTGCACAGGCGAAGCCACCCGGCGTTGATCGTTTACCGATTCGCCAGGCAGCCGGATACCTGGAACAGCCCGCAACAGCTCGGGATAAACATGTCGAGTTGCTGTGAGATCAGGCGCTGCACATACCACTCCGGCAGCTCCAGCTTCGGCTGCGAGTTCCATACGTTGAGCCACTAGATCACGAGTGGCTGAGGCTTGGGCTTCGCTGGTGAGCACCGTGACAGCCAACAAACCCGCCGTTCCTACAGCTCCTTCTGCCAAACCTTCAACGCCAGCTTGGAGCATCTCGACACCACCAGCAGCATGTGCAGTCAGATACGAAACACCTAACTCACCAGCCACCCGCGCAGCACGGGCCACAGTGGTGGGAATGTCGTGAAGCTTGAGATCACAGAACACGTCATAGCCAAGATCAGCCAAAGCCCCGATCGCTTCGGGACCAGCCGCCGTGTAAAGCTCCAAACCCACCTTCGCCACACGAAAATGGTTCACAAGGGATCTAGCGAGACGGGTAGCTGCAACTAGGTCGTCTACGTCTAACGCCAAGGCCAGACAGTCGCGCGGGGTGCCTGACTGGACTTCGGGCTGACTGCTGGTCTCCTCACGATTCATGTGCTGCTCCAATCAACTCATCAATTTTTTCTACGTTTTTAGTTTCGCACCAATGCCGCAGTTCGTGAAGCACCCGCCACGGTGCCCTCGGATCAGCGAAAATCGCTGTGCCTACTTGCACCGCCGAAGCGCCAGCAAGAAGCATCTCTACGGCATCTGCGCCGCACGCCACCCCACCAACACCAACAATAGGCACTACAGGCATAGCTTTTCTAACTTCATAGACAGCACGAACCGCAACCGGATGCAACGCAGCTCCACTAACACCGCCGTGCTGCGCCCCCAAAACGGGGCGACGCTTGTTGATGTCGATAACTATGCCCGACAGCGTGTTGGTCAGCACCAATGCCTCAGCCCCAGCATCCACAGCGGCTTGAGCCACTGCCACCAGATCGGCTGTGTTGGGGCTCAGTTTGGCCCAACGGGGCCGATCACAATCAGCGGTAGCTTCCATCACCGCCGCGGTAGCGGTGCTGGAATGAGCGAACATACGCATACCGTCATCGGTGTTAGGGCAAGACACATTGACCTCTACCGCTGCGACTACCGCAGGGGCATCAGCCAGCATTTTTGCGGCACGGCGGTATGACTCAATGCTGTCACCCCAGATGCTGGCTATGACTGTTGCACCGCTGTCAAGTAGTCCCGGCAGATCATGCGACAGCCAGTGCGCGACACCCAGACCTTGCAATCCGACGCTGTTGATCATGCCCGCAGCCGGTGAAGTCAAAGGATGCAGCCGTGGCGCAGGGTTGCCGGGCCAGGGTTCAACGCTAAGTGATTTGATCACCACCGCTCCCAGTTCGCTGAGCTTTCCGTAGCTAGCTAGCTCAGCACCGTGACCTGAAGTGCCTGAAGCAGTCATCACTGGCGCAGCCAGCGAAACATTGCCAACGCATGTAGTGAGATCAACCACCGCTTAGCTCTGAGTAATTACCAATATCAAGCATCGCTGGTCTTCGGATGGTATTCCTGAAGGCTGCGCACGCTGGGTCTGCGGTCGCGTAAGTCTCGGAGACCATTCGCGGCAGCCAGAGCAGCAGCACCGGTGGTCAACAAAGGCAGACCGGCTCGCCCGGCGGCTGAGCGGATGTGCTCACCGTCAGCTCGAGGACCACGACCGTGCGGTGAGTTGACCACCAGATGCACCTCGCCGTCAGTGATCAACTGCACTGCGTTGGGGTTGTCGCTAGGTGCGTCTTCGCGCAGTTTGGCAACCTCAACGGCTACTGGCACTCCCCCGTCTCGCAGGAACTGTGCTGTGCCTGCTGTAGCCAAAAGCCGATAGCCAAGCTCGTGGAGAATCCGCGCGGCTTGCAGTCCCACTGGCTTGTCGCGGTCAGCCATCGACATGAACACAGCACCTTCGGCAGGCAGACGTGTGCCTGCGGCTAGTTGTGCTTTAACGAAAGCCATTCCTGGGGTGGAGTCGATCGCCATGACTTCGCCGGTGGAACGCATTTCTGGGCCGAGCACAGCATCAGCCTCAGGAAAGCGATTGAACGGCAGCACCACCTCTTTTACCGCTACGAAACCTGGGTCTGCTGTCGGATCGAACTCGTGTGCTGGCAGCAAACCTTCGGATCGCAGTTCGCCCATCGTGGCACCGACCATGAGACGTGCCGCTGCCATCGCTAGAGGCACACCGGTGGCTTTAGCCACGAACGGCACCGTGCGTGATGCCCTCGGGTTGGCTTCGATCACAAAAACTTCGACTCTGTCGGCGGCTTCAGACGCGTCGGCAGGATCGCCGTCAGAATCACTGGAGGCTTCGCTGCTTTTCACCGCATACTGCACGTTGAGCAGACCCTTGACATCAAGTTCAGCAGCGATACGTCGTGTGTAGTCACAGATCAGCGACACCACAGCGGCGCTGAGTGTGGTGGGTGGGATCATGCAAGCTGAATCACCGGAATGCACACCCGCTTGTTCGACGTGCTCCATCACGGCACCAATGCACACTTCGCCGGTGTGGTCACGCACCGCGTCAACATCCACTTCCACCGCATCTTCAAGGAAGCGGTCTACTAGCACAGGCCGCTGCGATGCTGGACCTCCCTCACGTCCTAGCGAACCAAAATCGGCGAGTTCGTCGATCGCTGCTGCGAGTTCGTTGTCGTTGTAGACGATGGCCATGGCTCGACCGCCCAGCACATATGAGGGCCGTACCAGAGCCGGATAGCCGATGCTGTGCGCTACTTGCTGGGCTTCGGTGTAGCTGGTGGCTGTGCCGCCCAAGGGTTGAGGAATGCCCAGACGTGAACACAGCGCGTTCCAGCGCTGGCGATCCTCAGCCAGATCAATCGACTGCGGTGATGTGCCCAGCACCAGCTCTGCTGGCAGCTCGCCCGAAAGCGCCAGCGGGGTCTGGCCGCCTACCGACACGATCACCCCTACGGGATCCTCTGCAGCGATCACGTTGGCTACGTCTTCGCTTGTGAGAGGCTCAAAATAGAGCCGGTCGTTGGAGTCATAATCGGTTGACACGGTTTCGGGGTTGCAGTTGATCATCACCGTTTCGTAACCGGCACGGCGCAGCGCTTGCCCGGCGTGAACACAGCAATAGTCGAACTCGACACCCTGCCCGATGCGGTTAGGCCCCGAACCGCAGATCACCACCCGAGGACGCTCAGCCGGACGAATCTCATCGCTGTCCTCATAACTGGAATAGTGATACGGGGTGGTGGCCTCGAACTCTGCAGCGCAAGTGTCGACAGTCTTGTAAGTGGGTCGCACACCGGCTTGTTCACGCTTGGCTCGCACCTCAGATGTCGAAGCATCCCATAAATACCCGAGTTGAGCGTCTGAGAATCCGAGACGTTTAGCTTGACGCCATTGGGTTTGTGTGACCTCGGGCACGCTGCCGAGTGCGTCAGCGTGAGCGCTAGCAGCCTGAAGACGTATTCGCTGTTGGCTGATGCGAAGCATTTGATGCAAGAACCACGGATCAACCCCGGTGGCTTCATTGAGTGTTTGCGGAGACACTCCCCGGCGCAGTAGCGCTTCAAGCTGGAAAATCCTTTCAGGGGTGGGCACCGCAGCAGCTTCCAGCAACTCAGCATTGTCGAGTCTGTCGAAAGCGGCTTCGGCAGGGTCGGCGTTCAAACCGAAGCGGCCTGTTTCCAGTGACCGCAGCGCTTTTTGCAGTGACTCACAGAAGGTACGTCCGATGGCCATCACTTCGCCAACTGACTGCATTGAAGTGCCGAGCGTGCCAGGCGTGATCTGGAACTTCTCAAACACCCAGCGTGGAACTTTGGTAACCACATAGTCCAGCGTCGGCTCAAAAGAGGCCGGGGTCACGCCTGTGATGTCGTTGGGGATCTCATCAAGGGTGTAACCGACCGCTAATCGTGCTGCGATCTTGGCGATGGGAAAACCCGTGGCTTTTGAAGCCAGCGCGGAGGATCGGCTGACTCTGGGGTTCATTTCGATCACGACCTGGCGTCCAGTGGCGGGATCCACTGCGAACTGCACGTTCGATCCGCCGGTTTCTACACCCACCCGACGCAGCACAGCAAAAGCCGCGTTGCGCATCTGCTGATACTCGGGATCGCTCAAAGTCTGGGTGGGTGCCACGGTAATGGAATCACCGGTATGTACCCCCATCGGGTCGAGGTTCTCGATAGCACAAACCACCACGCAGTTGTCGGCATGATCGCGCATCACCTCAAGCTCGAACTCTTTCCAACCCACGATTGACTCTTCGATCAGAATCTCAGATATGGGGCTGGCGTCAAGACCAAAGGATGCAACCTGTTCGAACTCTTCAGGAGTTTCAGCTATACCAGCACCACGGCCGCCGAGGATGTAAGCGGGACGCACGATCACCGGCAAACCCACCCGCTGCATCACCTCCCGAGCGGTTGCGATGTCATGGGCGATACCAGAGCGGGGAACGTCAAGTCCGATCTCGATCATTGCCTGCTTGAACAGCTGCCGATCCTCTGCTGTGGCTATGGCGCTGGCGGTAGCACCGATCAGTTCTGTGCCAGTAGCTTCGAGCACACCGCTTTCGGCGAGTTCCATGGCCAGGTTCAGACCCGTCTGGCCTCCCAGGGTGGCTAGCACAGCATCAGGCTGCTCGCGTTCGATGATCTGAGCCAGCACAGCAGCGTCAAGCGGCTCAACATAAGTGACATCAGCCACCTCAGGATCGGTCATTATCGTGGCCGGGTTTGAGTTGACCAGGATCACCCGGTAACCCTCATCGCGCAGCACTCGGCAGGCCTGAGTGCCGGAATAGTCGAATTCGCAGGCTTGGCCGATGACTATCGGTCCTGAGCCAATGATTAGTATGGATTCGATGTCGTCACGTCTTGGCACGGCTGCGATCCATCATTTCTGCGAAACGGGCGAAGTGGTGTCGGGCATCGTGAGGGCCAGGACCTGCTTCGGGGTGATATTGCACACTGAAAGCGTCCGCATCAGGCACTTCAAGGCCAGCCAGAGTGTTGTCGTTCAGGCAGATATGCGTCTCAGTTGCTGACGGCACTGAACCCGTCTCAACAGCGAAATTGTGGTTCTGGCTGGTGATCTCGATCTGTCCTGTGGCGCTGCTGAGGATCGGCACGTTTCCTCCGTGATGCCCGAAACGCATCTTGAAGGTTCTGCCTCCGAGTGCCAGAGCCAGCAGCTGATGTCCGAGACATATCCCAAATATCGGCACTTTGCCCAGCAGTTCCTTCATAGCTTCAATAGTTGCGACAGCCATTTCGGGATCGCCTGGACCGTTGCTGAAAAACACTCCGTCGGGCTGGCTCTCAAGCACCTCCGACGCGGGCGTGTGCGCAGGCACGACTTTGACGGTCGCCAAATCGCTGAGGCAGCGCAGGATCGTGGATTTGATACCCAGGTCGTATGCAACAACATGGCGCGGCCCGCTGCCGACGGTGTACGGCTCGGCGGTGGTGACACTGCTCACAAGGTCGACACCGCTGGTACCAGGTTCGGATCGTGCGGCGGCCAGCAGATCGCCATGTTCGGCAGTGCCGAAAGCTCCCGGCATGGATCCAGCGTCGCGGATGTGTCGAGTGAGACGGCGTGTGTCGATACCGGTGATACCAGCGATGTGGTTGCGACGCATGAACTCTTCAAGGCTGCTTTCGGCTCGCCAACTGCTGTGGAACTGTGCCAGGTCACGCATTATCACGCCTCGACACCAGGGACGGGCCGCTTCAGAGTCGTCGCTGCTGACACCGTAGTTACCGATATGGGGATAAGTGAAGGTAATGATCTGCCCGGCGTAGGACGGATCGGTTATCACTTCGGTGTAGCCGCACATGACAGTGTTGAAAACCACTTCACCTGCTGATACGGCCGCGGGGGCACCGACAGCCTCACCTGCAAAGGTTTCGCCGTTGCGCAGCACCAGAAGAGCCTCCGTGGGCGATGTTGGCGTGTTCATCGTTGCGCTTCGCCGTTGATTACTACAGGCTCTGATGCCAGCAGAGTGTGACGCACTCTGCCTTTGAGTTGCCGACCTTCATAGGGGGTGTTGCGGCTGGGGCAGGCCATCTCTTCACCTGACACGGTCCAGGTGGCTGATGGGTCGATCACGCACAGGTTGGCGGGCTCGCCGGGTGCTACCGGTCGGCCATGACGATCATCGACTCCAGCGATGGCGGCTGGCTGCCATGACATCAACGCCAAAATCTGCTCGATCGGCAGATCAAGTTCGGTAAGCGCCAACGCCAGCGCAGTTTCGAGTCCTAGCATTCCTGGAGGTGCCGAGTCGAACGGTTTGTCTTTGTCGTCGCTGGTGTGAGGCGCATGATCCGTTGCGATGGCATCGATCGTGCCGTCAGCCAAACCAGAGCGGAGTGCAGCCACATCCGCTTCAGGGCGCAGCGGCGGATGCACTTTGAACACGGTGTCGTAGTCGGCGCAGCAAGCGTCGGTGAGAGTGAAATGATGGGTCGTGGCCTCTGCGGTGACCGGCAGCCCTGCCTGCTTGGCGGCTCGCACCATGGCCACCGAACCCGCAGTTGACAAATGCTGAAAATGCACTCGCGAGCCGGTTAATCGAGCCAAAGCAATGTCACGCATAACCATTAGCTCTTCGGCTTCTGCGGGTTGTCCACCCAAGCCCAACCTGCTTGACCATTCGCCTTCATGCATACAGCCCCCCACCGACAGTTCCTCCACTTCGCAGTGCTGAGCCAGCACCACCGCTGCTCCGCCGTTGAGATGGTCAAGACCAGAGGCGTATTCGAGTGCGCGCCGCATCACCATGGCACTTTGCACCCCGGCCCCGTCGTCGGTGAACATTCTTACTCCGAGGCGCACCAGTTCAGCCATCGGTGCCAGTTCTTCGCCGCGTCGCCCCAGCGTGATGGCTGCTGAGGGATACACGTCACAGCAGGTACCAGCACCGAGATCCTGCACTTCGCGCACCACTGCCGCTGAGTCAATGGCGGGAGTGGTGTTGGGCATGGCGATCACGGCAGTGAACCCGCCCAAAGCAGCGCCTCGGGCACCGGTTTCGACGGTTTCAGCATCTTCACGCCCCGGTTGACGCAGATGCACATGCAAGTCCACCAGGCCCGGCGCAACTACACACCCAGAGGCATCCAGCGTGCGCTCGGCTGTCAGGTCTGCGGCATCGTCAGCGGCTTGGACTGCGATTATCCGTCCGTCGCCGACCAGCACATCGGCTTGACGGCTGCCGTTGGAGTCCACCACGGTGGCGCCTTTGATAGCAACAGTGCCGCTGTGAGGTACTACAGCAAGTCGAGTGTTCATAGGAAATACTTTCGGGGGTTCAGCGCAAGGCACTTACGGGGAGTTACTGCAAGGTGCTTTCGGGGAGTCGCTGCAAGGATGGTGTTCATGCCGCCATGCTCTCATTTTCGGAGGTATCCAAGCCCGAACCGAGCAGCAAAAACAGCACCGCCATGCGCACCGCCACACCGTTGGCGACTTGCTCGGTGATCACCGTATTGGGCCTTTCCACTACATCACCGTCGATCTCCACACCGCGGTTCATTGGCCCTGGATGCATGATCAAAGCCCCGTCACGGAGCCGGTTTGCTCGTGCTGAGTCAAGACCGTATTCGGCTCGGAACTCACGCAACGAAGGAACATCAAGGCTGGCCGCTCGTTCGAGTTGCATCCTCAACAGATAGCAGATATCAATCTCGCCGAGCACCTCATCAAGGTTGTGGCTCACTTTCACAGGCCAGCCTTCCAGACTCAGTGGCAGAAGCGGGCGCGGTGCCACCAGCGTGACCTCAGCACCCATAGCGGTGAAGGCCAGCACATCTGATCGAGCCACCCGCGAATGGGCGATGTCACCAACGATCGCCACGCTCGCGCCGCTGAGATCCCCTAGACGGTTGCGAGCAGTGTAGAGATCCAGCAGCGCCTGAGTGGGATGTTCATGGCAGCCGTCGCCTGCGTTGATAACCGAAGCGTCGATCCAGTCGGCTACACGATGCGGCACCCCGGCACACGAATGCCGTACCACGATGGCATCAATGCCCATCGCTTCGATCGCTTCCACAGTGTCTCGCAGGGATTCGCCTTTGTTGACCGATGACGACCCGACCGAGAAGTTGACCGTGTCAGCAGATAGCTGTTTGGCGGCTGCTTCAAAGGAGAGTCGTGTGCGGGTACTGTCCTCATAAAACAGCCAAACCACGGTTCTGCCTCGCAGCGCTGGCACTCGGGGAATACGACGGCGGCTCACCTCGGCGAAAGATTCGGTGAGATCGCAGATGCGTTCAATGTCGGCTGTTTCAAGATCACTGATCGACAGCAGATGACGTCGCGCGTTGTGGCGGCTGTTCACACCAGTTCTCCGATATGCACGCCGTCGGTTTGCACGTCAACCATCTCATCAAGATTGGTGGGCAAGCTCCTGCCGACGTAATCGGCCCGGATGGGAAGTTCTCTGTGGCCTCGGTCAACCATCACGGCTAACTGCACTGCGCTGGGTCGCCCCCAAGTATGCAACGCGTCAAGCGCAGCACGCACAGTGCGGCCCGTGAACAGCACATCGTCCACCAGTACTACGACCTGCCGGTCAAGGTTGACAGGGATGAGGGTCTCGGCCTGTGGCAGAACTGGACGCAGGCCGATGTCATCGCGGTGCAGAGCCACGTCAAGGCTGCCAGCGGGCACTGAGTAGCCGTCAATCTCAGCGAGGGTGTCAACCATGCGGCGCGCAATGGGCACGCCACCGGTCTGCAAGCCGATCATCACCAAGTTGGAGCTTCCATGGTTGCGTTCGATCACTTCATGGGTCATGCGACGCACAGCACGCCCCACATCGTCGCTGTTCATCACCTGGCTGCGCGAGCGAAATGTGCCGCCAGCGTGTGGCACCGTGAAGCGGCGTTCTCGTTCGGCCATGATGTCCTTTCCGTTCGGGCCTCACTGGACCCGTTTCACGGTTCACCCGGCGACGGTAGCACCATCGCCACCAAGCCGCGCGCATAGCCTCACACCCCCCACCCAGCAAGGCTGCTTTCAGACTTCGGGTGTTAGGTATTCAGAAGCTTTGTTTCGTTTCTAGTGAAGCGCTAGGAATGATCTCAGCAGGTGTTTAGATGACGTGGACATAGACGACTAAGTCACACTCACTGCGGTCTCAGCCAGCAATGATTGCTGCCAATGTTTGAAGATTGGGGTTAGTCGTTGTCTTTTATGGTGATGATAGCTTGTTTGTCAGCGATTTGTGCGCCTTGTGGGTTTGATAGGACGATTTGGAATGTTTCGTTGGGTTCTGGGGTGTTGTCGTCTGGTGCGTGGATGATTCCGATGTTGAAGGTCACACCTGCACGGAAATACACGTCTGAGCTTTGCTGCGTGAAATCCTCACCGGCTGTCGCATACCCGTCACCGGTACCAAGAATT